>JAGCMU010000069.1 GCA_017646325.1 Kiritimatiellia bacterium | reverse complement strand
CTCATGAACCTTCATTCCAGGTACATTGGTGTCTATAGCTTTCAACGAATTGTTGTATTCCGGTGGAGCGTCAGGTTTTGGGTCAAATGTCTCCAACTGACACGGACCACCCCACAACCAAATTTCAATCACACTTTTAGCTTTACCTGCCATATTTGCCTCCTTCTTCCTTTGAGGTCCTTAATGCTGATAAAGAAATTCCGAAGAATTCAACAAGCACCACGCAACATCCGCCGGGAAACGCCACTTGTCCCGCGAATTCTTCATCGCCGCATACCTTGCCATCAATCCCTTTTCCTCAGTCACCAATGGCGGACGCGAATAATATCGCCAATAAAGATCACGGATTATATTTTGCAGCACCATTTTCTTATGTTTTTTCCACCCTGTTGTTTCAATAGTAAGACGCTTATGAATATTACCCGAATTAAAAAGATAAAGCCTCTGTTTTGCGGTAATCTGATTGTTGCGTTCCCCTATTTCACCCGAATCTCGAGCAGGCTTACCGAAGAGAAGCAGGAATGGACTTGTAATCATCCCGTCTTCAATCAATACAGATTTTCTCTCTGGCGGAAGGAACGTAAACGGCTCCGGCGCAATCGATTGAAAATCGCGCTTTGTTTTCGTTAAATCACAAAGGGCGTCATCAAGAACTTCCGCATCTAAACGACGAACTTTAAAGCCCCCTGTAACACACCCGGCAGAATATTGCTTTGAAAGCATCAACCGTTTGACTATGGGACGCAGCTTGTAGCCATCCGCAATAAATGCATCTATATCCTCACTGTTTACTTTCGTATGATTGAAAAGCCAATACGAAACACGCTCAACGAATGCAGAGGCAAATTTTCTGTTTAAAGAGCCGAAAAGAAGCGCGATGAAATCATCAGGCGATTTCCCGTCCGCCGTCTCTTCTCGATATACAATTTCCTCTTTCCATTCGCGAGTCTTTTTGAATTTTACAGATTGGAACAAAGGCGCATACTTATCCGTTGTGTTACCAAGAAAAGTAAGCGACGCAACCTTTGAAAGACCTTCTGGAGTACGCTCCGCAGACGCCCTATAAAAATTCGACTCGGCATTACGGAAGTTGCTTCCACGAGAAGACAGCAACGCTTTTGCAAAGGAATCCCACCCTTCATCGTTTTTCCCAAAGTCATAAATGCGGCGATGGTACACATAAACTGCATTAGGCCAAAGGTTTATGGGGAATTCAGACTTTACACGCAAAATATCCGCAAAGCGCATTGACCAATAATCGGAAAAACTTTCTTCATTAAGAAGTTTTTCTATTAAAGATTCCTTTTTATCTGACGCCTTACTGCGGATGTACGCCTTTGATTCTTCCGCCGTCGGGAGACGCCCCGCCAAATCAATGTAAATACGGCGAACCATCACTGTGTCCGTCGCCGAGCCGTCTCGCTTTTCGTAAAGCGCTAAAACAGTAGGAGATTTTTTTGCCTCTGCAAAAAGATTCCCAGAGACAGCAAATGCCGCAGTAGACGATATAAACAAGCGGCGAGACAATGACAATTTACTATCTTCATAACAACGCATACCTCATCCTCCTTCTACTCCTACCTATCAACAGAAACACAATGTCAGCAATCCTGCAATAAAACAGTAAATACCGAACATCCAAAAGCCTTGACTCTTCAACGACCTAACTAGCAAGGCTAAAGAAAAATAACCGACAATAGCAGCAACAAAAGCACCGTATAATGTAAGAGCCCACGACACCTCACCTGAAGATGCCGGTTGTGAAAACGATTCTATAATATGCATAAGTGCCGCTCCGCATATTAGCGGCGCTGACATCAAAAAGGAAAATTCAGCCGCCTTCTCAGACGACATCTTACACATCCTTGATGCCGTCAATGTCATACCACTACGCGACACGCGAGGCAACAATGCAATAGCTTGAGCAAGCCCCATAAATAACGCATTTTTAAAGGTGGAAGGATTCTCACCCCTAGGAAGATAACGCGTTATAATTAACACTACTGATGTAAACATAAGAAGCGCACCAACCATTTTTGCATTCTCAAAAAGCGATTCAATTTTATCGTCAAAAAGGATATAGATAATCACAGCTGGAATAGCTGAAACTATAACTTTAGACGCATACAAAAGAGCCTCTTTTTCACACTTAACAATCCCTCGCAAAATCGATCCCACCACCTTGCGGTAATAGACGAATATCGCAATAAGCGTGCCAACATGAAGGAATGTATCGAAACGTAAACCAGGAGCATTCACTCCAAGAAAATGTTGCCCAATCCCGAGATGCCCTGAACTAGAAATGGGAAGAAATTCCGCGATTCCTTGCAGG
>JAGCMU010000068.1 GCA_017646325.1 Kiritimatiellia bacterium | reverse complement strand
CACTGGAGAGTTGACGCATACGCTTTACGCAAAAACTTCCGCGCAAGGGCGACCGTGTTTTTGATCTCTTCTTCCCCTTCCCACGGGAAACCGAACATAAACGTAAGATGGACATCAAGCCCCGCTCGCGAGGCGACCTTCGCGCCCTTTTCAATATCTTCTACCTTCAATGCCTTGACGAGACGATTGAGTGTTTCCTGATTTGCAGATTCCACTCCAAAAAGGACGAGACGAAATCCCGCTTTACGCATCAAACGGTAATCATCTTCGGTGAGACGCCCAAAACGCATATTGCAGTCAATTCGTATTTTCTTGTTATATCCGCGGCGGATAATTTCTTCGCAAAAGGTTTTAAGCCAAGGCCCCACAGGCAAGGAGCCTGAATCATCCATCAATTCCTTGATGCCGTAACGCTCAATCAAGTCTCCGATTTCGTTTACGACATCAATCGGATCGCGCGTTCTGTAATTTGGATAGAGCGTAGTCCACGAACAGAAAGTACATTTCCCGTGCCAGCAATCGCGCCCCGACATAACATACATCCCAGGGGTGCGGCGGAAATTTCCGTTTTTGTAAGCGTACAATTTCCACTTGCACAAATCACGGTCGATCCAAGGAGCGTCGTTCAAATTATGATCGAGTTTGAACGGCCCCGTATTCTTGACACCTTTCCCTTCGCGATACCAAATGCCGCTTTCAAATTTTTCAGGATCAAAAGCGCTTGAAACGATGTTTGAAAGAAGAAAGTCCCAATCGCCGCCAGTCAAAATATAATCCACGGGGCAATTTTCAAACGTTTCAAGCGGCATTGCCGTTACATGGTCGCCAACCATTACAATTTTGGCGTTGGCAAGGATTGAGTTCTTTTTTGCCTCTTCAACCCATTTCCAATGACGTTTTACGACGGGCGTTTTCGTCTCGACGACAATTACATCGGGGACAAACGAAACGAGTTCTTTTTCGAAACGCTCTTGCGACCACTCTTCTGCAATACCGTCGAGCCACGCAACCTCGTGCCCCGCCTTTTTAAGCATAGTTGCTGCAGTAGCGGGGACAACGGGAAAAATATACGTTGGGCGTGAAAACCATTGGAACTGCCGATTCTGCGAAAGAAGAGGAATCCCCTTCTCACTCGGCAAGGGTGGATATGCAATGGCAACTCTCACGCGTGACACCTGATTAAAAAATTACCACTTGTAGCCGATACCAAGCGTATAGCGGATGTCGCTATGCTTTGCGCCCTTAGCCGGGAGCGAGTCGTAATCCCATTCAGCCTTGCCGATAAGCTGCCAGCCGTCAACGAGATCTTTCGTAAAGCCGATGTCCGTATCGAGACGATAGTCTTCCGCCCAGTCTTCGGTATTGGGTAAGTATTCAAAGTTGTGGAACACGGCAAGACCGCTCACCCAGCGAGGCTTCCATTCAAGATGGTGGGAATAGCGGAAGGATGCATATTCGCCGCTCTTTTGGTGTTCATACTTTTCCAATACGTATGCTGCACCGACTTCCTGCTTGAACGACCACACGCCTGTTGATTCGTGATTATATCCGTCAAGCCATTGGTAACCGACACCCAAGCCGAATTGATAACGGTGATGGAGCAAATTGATGCTGTCACGTTCATATTTGACATTCAAATACGAGTAGACTTTATTTGCCCAAAAATGGTCTTCCTGCGCAAATGCTTCAATGCGGTCAACAGTCTTTTCTTTATTCTCTTTAGTTGTGCCGGACTGAGAATAATAATATCCGAAATTGGCAAGGAAACGATCTTTTTCCCAACGGCGGTTGATATCAGCAAGAATCGTTGCGCTTTCCGACACGGTATTTCCGCGAGCAGCCGTGGCACTTGCATTGACGCTACCATGCCACTTTTCAATTTCAGGATTTACGGCTTTAATATCCTTTGTTTCAATTTGTTCATTTGAAACGGTAATCTGTCCGTTCGTTATGCCGATGACGGCCTCTTCCATTGAATTATCTTGATATTGAACGACATTTTTCTTTTCAGTAACTAAAGAACTAATTTTTGAAGCGGGAATTTTGACTTCGCCGACATCATCGGAATTGAAAACGACCTCATCCCCCACGATACGGACAACACTGCCCGTCAATCGAGCTCCACTTTTGAACTCAATCGTATCTGCGACAGCCGCGACACCTGCAACAACAGCCATGGCAACCATAAATTTTTTTAACATATAATTTTGCTCCTTGTTTAAAAATAAAGAAGTATTATTATACCAAACTAACGAATTATTGAAAATAAAATAAATCCAATAGACTCCTTACACATTTTTAAGTATAATACTCTTTCGAAAGGATTTTTTTAATGTACGAGGCTAACAATCGCTCATTTTTTAACGCAGTAAGCCCCATTGCTATTGTCATAGCAGTGGTTGTTCATATTGTTCTCCTTGCTTTTCTGTGGAGTTTGAAAAGCGGCTCTCAAAAGGAAGAAGCCACGCAATCTCAAAACGAAACGGCTGTCAGCGAACAGGCAGAAGATAAAACCCTGAAAACGGAAGGTGCGAAAGAAAAGCTGCCAGAAGTAAAAGAGGAAAAACGGGAAGTTAAGGAAGAAAAACGGGAAGTTAAGGAAGAAAAACGGGAAGTTAAAAAAACGAGCACGGAAAAGGTCGTAGAAAAGAAGCCCCCTCAAAAAGTCGAGCAGAAAAAAACAGAAATAAAGAAAACAGAAACAAAGAAAACAGCAATTAAAAAGCCGACTAAAAAAACGTCAAAAGACGTAAAGACGGGCTCGTTTAAAAAAGGCACCTTGAAAAGGAGTAAATAAATGTACAAAAGAGTCTTGTCTATTCAAGATATTTCTTGCGTCGGTCAATGTTCACTTACTGTCGCGCTCCCGTTGATTTCCGCTTGCGGTGTTGAATGTGCCATTTTGCCAAGTGCCGTCTTATCAAATCATACCGGTGGATTTAAATCATGGACATTTCTCGATTTGACGAAAGAAATGTCTGTAATTGAAGAGGACTGGATAAAAAAAGACATTCGCTTTGATGCCTTTTACACCGGATACGTATGCCCTGCGCAAATCGATCCGATTTTGCACATCATGAATTCGTGCGCCAATGAAGGTGCCTTGCGTTTTGTCGACCCTGTAATGGGTGATCATGGGAAAATGTATGCGGGCTTTCCGCCAGATTTCCCTAAAATGATGGCGCGGCTTTGCAATGGTGCCGATTACATTATGCCGAATATGACAGAAGCTCTCTTTCTTCTCGGCAAAGAGCCCATTTTAAACGGCTATACTCAAACGACTATTGAAAGCATCATCGAAGACCTTCATAAAACGGGCGCAAAAAACATTGTTTTGACTGGCGTTTCATTTGAAAAAGGCATGCTTG
This sequence comes from Kiritimatiellia bacterium, assembly GCA_017646325.1. GTDB lineage: Bacteria > Verrucomicrobiota > Kiritimatiellia > RFP12 > UBA1067 > RGIG9934. The sequence continues at coordinate 7,285 of JAGCMU010000068.1, read as the reverse complement.
GAACTGCCGTTTCTGATGGCACGAATATCACTTACGATTTCAACGAAGAAATAACGCATTTCTCTCACGGCACGGGCGATATTTTTGCAAGCGTATTTACAGGGGCGGTGATGCGCGGACTTAAGGCAATTGACGCCGCCGCACTTGCTGCAGACATTATTTGCGCAGCCCTCAAAGAAACGCCCGAAGGACATTGGTACGGCGTCGCTTTTGAACGAACCATCTTGCAGTTGGCGCAAAGAATAAGAGACGGCAAATAAAGCCGTCTCTTATTTTTTTATCAATAACAAATTTTCTCAATTACACTTCTTCGTGCTTGCCATAGTAAGCATTGAGATACATTTGCTTGATTTCAGACATCAACGGATAACGTGGGTTTGCACCGGTGCATTGATCGTCGTAAGCCTGTTCAACCATCGCATCAAGACGTTCGAGGAAGTCCTTTTCGTCCGTGACATAATCGCGGATTGAAGACTTAATGCCAACGCGTTCCTGGAGAGCGCGTATCTTCTTGATGAGATTTTCGAAGAGTTCTTCATTCGTCTTACATTCGCAGCCGACAGCCTCTGCAATTTCAACATAACGCTCGAGTGTTGAAGGATATTCATACTGCGGGAACGTACCCATCTTTGTAGGAACTGCCTTCGCATTGAAGCGGAGAACTTCTTCCATCATAAGAGCGTTTGCAAGACCGTGAGGAATGTGGTGGAAAGCACCGAGTTTGTGAGCCATCGAGTGCATTACTCCGAGGAATGCATTTGCAAATGACATACCTGCAATCGTTGCAGCGTTACCCATCTTTTCACGGGCACGAGGAGCAGGAACACCAGAAACCGCAGAATCGTAACATTCAGGAAGATATTTGAAAATCATCTGAATTGCACGAATTGCAAGCGCGTCGGTATAATCGGTAGCCAACATAGAAGCGTATGCTTCGAGAGCGTGGCTGAGCGCGTCGATACCGGAAGCGGATGTGAGCCCCTTTGGACCGCTCATCATGAGATCAGCGTCGACAATTGCGATATTAGGCATCAATTGATAATCGGCAAGAGGATATTTGACGCCAGTTGCCTCATCGGTGATAACAGCAAATGGAGTTGCTTCAGAACCAGTACCTGCAGAAGTCGGGATAGCAACGAACATTGCCTTTTCGCCCATCTTCGGGAAGGTGTAAACACGCTTGCGGATATCCATGAAGCGCATTGCCATATCCATGAAGTCGACTTCTGGGTGTTCATAGAGAACCCACATGATCTTTGCCGCGTCCATCGCGCTGCCGCCGCCGACCGCGATGATTACGTCAGGATTGAATCCTGCCATAAGTTTTGCACCGGCCTTCGCGCATTCGATCGTAGGATCTGGCATAACGTCAGCAAACGTCGTGAACATAATGCCTTGTTCTTCAAGAGACTTTTCAATTGCCTTCGTATAACCGTTAGCATAAAGGAAGCGGTCCGTGACGATAAATGCTTTTTTCTTATTGAGCTCTTCGCCAAGTTCACGCAATGCAACTGCAAGGCAGCCCTTCTTGTGATAAATCTTTTCTGGTGAACGGAACCACAACATGTTTTCTCTCCTCATTGCTACCGACTTGTAATTCAAAAGATGTTTAATACCGACGTTTTCACTTACCGAGTTGCCGCCCCAGCTACCACAGCCAAGTGTGAGCGAAGGAGTCAAACGGAAGTTGTAAAGGTCGCCAAGACCACCGTGTGAGCTTGGAGTATTTACAACAACGCGGCAGGTTTTCATCTTTGCCTGGAATTCAGCAAGTATGTCTGCACGGGTCAATTCATTCAAATAAATGGAGCTTGTGTGACCAATTCCGCCATCTTCGACGAGACGAACAGCCTTGTTGATCGCGTCGTGAATGTCTTCCGCCTTGTAAAGCGCAAGAACGGGAGAGAGCTTTTCGTGAGCAAATTCTTCAGATGGCTCGACAGATGTTACTTCACCAATGAGAATCTTCGTCGATTCAGGAACCTTGAAACCGGCGAGAGAAGCAATCGTGACAGGTTTTTGACCGACGATCTTGGCGTTGAGAGCACCATCGATAAGAATCGTCTTGCGCGTCTTATTGAGTTCTGTCTTCGAAAGGATGTGGCAACCCCAGTTTTGGAAGAGGTCGCGAACCTTGTCGTAAATAGAAGCAGGAGCGATAACGCTCTGTTCAGATGCGCAAATCATACCATTGTCAAAAGTCTTCGAATGGATGATTGAGCTTACAGCCATCTTGATGTCGGCAGATTCGTCAATCACCGCAGGAACGTTACCTGCGCCTACGCCCAATGCCGGACGGCCGCTCGAGTAGGCAGCCTTCACCATTCCAGGACCGCCAGTTGCGAGAATAACGTCAACAGACTTCATGAGGACGCTTGTCTTTTCAATCGTCGGGACATCGATCCAGCCGATGATTCCTTCAGGAGCTCCAGCCTTTACAGCTGCGTCAAGCACGGTTTTAGCAGCTGCGACAGTGCAGCCCTTGGCGCGTGGGTGCGGGCTGAAAATCACGCCGTTACGTGTCTTGAGTGCGAGCAATGCTTTGAAAATTGCAGTTGACGTCGGGTTTGTCGTAGGAATAACGGCTCCGACGACACCGACAGGTTCTGCAACCGTGCGGAAGCCCATAGCTGCATCTTCAGCGATAACACCGCAGGTTTTCGTATTCTTGTATGCATTATAAATATATTCGGCGGCATAGTGGTTCTTGATGATTTTATCTTCAACAATTCCCATACCCGTTTCTTCAACAGCCATCTTTGCAAGCGGAATACGCGCTTGGTTTGCAGCAATAGAGGCCGCCTTGAAAATTGCGTCTACCTGTTCTTGAGAATACGTAGCGAACTTGCGCTGCGCTTCACGAACACGCGCAATAAGAGCGTTGAGCTCCGCTATTCCATCATCCGGAACTATTTCCGGTTTCGCTTTTTTATCAGTCATTTTATTCTCCTTAATTAAAATTCTTTTTTGTCCAAAAAATACGAGAATATATTATCGATAAATTTTTATCGATTGTCAAGTATCGAATTAAAAAAAAATTATTTTTTCTCTCAAATGGGGGACCGCTTCTTGTTGTGTTGACACATCGTCACTTATCGTGATATGATTTTTTGTGTGTTTTTTGTCTGATAAAAAGGAAAAGTTTTAAGATGAGATTGATGTCTATTGACGCCTTGAGAGGCTTTGACATGTGGTTTATTATCGGCTCTGCGGGAGGTGCAGGGCTTATTGCGTTAATTTGTTCAGCATTAGGAATGCCTGATTGCGCTCTTGCTCTCCAAATGCACCATGTCGCATGGGAAGGTTTCCGCCACCATGACACAATCTTTCCGTTATTCCTTTTCCTCGCGGGCGTTTCGTGGCCTTTCTCCCTCGCCTCACAACTTGAAAAGGGTCGGACGATGAAGCAAATTCACCTTAAAATCATTATGCGCGGGACAATCCTTTTTGCGTTCGGACTTGCGTTTGGCGGGATTTTCAAGCTTATTCCAACCTTTCGAATTCCAAGCGTTCTTGGATTTATCGGAATATCCTGGGCGATTGCCGCCATTATGTTCATCCATGTAAAAAAGATTTCTCTACGCATAGGGATAATTGCCACACTCCTTTTTGGCTACTGGGCGATACTCTCCTTCATTCCTGCACCTGGTGCGCCTCTTAATTGCGACACGTATGCTTGCGAGTACAATATCGTCTCGTATCTCGACCGCACAATCATGCCCAACCACATCTACAAGATAGGTAGATACGATCCCGAATCCCTATTTGGTATTATCGGCGGCGTTGCAACAGCCCTCCTCGGTATGATGGCGGGAAGTCTTCTTAGAAGCGACTTTTTCTCTCCGACGAAAAAAGCTCTTGCGTTGGCTCTTGGCTCTCTTGGACTTCTTCTTCTTGACGCAATTTTCATTTTTGCCTTGGGCGACAAGATCGTCAAAGCGCTTTGGACGCCTTCCTTCGTCCTTTCCGCCGCCGCATATTCATCCTTTATGCTCGCCCTTTTTTATTACATCATCGATGTCAGAGCTTGGCGTTCCTGGTCGTTTTATTTTCGTGTTATCGGAATGAATTCAATCACCATTTACTTGGCACAAAGGTTTGTCGGCGTTATGCACCCGACAAACTATTTCTTCGGCGGCATAAAAAATGCGATTGGCGGACCTTGGGGCGAAGTCGCCTTCGCCGCAGGCTCGCTCGTTATCGTATGGGCGTTTCTTTACTTTCTCTACCGCAATAAAATTTTCTTGAAGGTCTAAAGTCTCTTTAATAGATTGATTGAGCAAAAGCCTTCATCTGCTGCGTACGATAGGTGAAATCCAAGGCATTATATCTGTTGCGCATGTGAACTGCCGTCATTGTATTGTCGGCCATTTCACGTGCAGTCGTTCCTATATCCTCCGGGAAAACCGCGCCGCCCACTATCTCCAATCTGCGTTTAATCTCTTCAGATGGAAGAAGCTGCTTTTTCAACTTTTCTTTAAGCTCAGGCCAAATGTTTTTCGCCAAAGTCAAATGTTCTCGCAACGCCTCTTTAGTATGGAATTTAGGTTTTGTTTGCTCAACGCCTAACTCAGGGAACAAAGTGGATTTGAAAATATCGCGACAGAGTTTTTCTTCTTCTTCCCATTCTGGCCATGCTTTAACGCATGCTTCAACATCCAACTTCGTATAATCAAACGATAAAATCTTTTCGTAGAATTTCGACATGAAATACGTCGCGACCCCGACTTGCGCACCATGCGAAACGAGCTCGCCTTTATACGTATGGTGGTTCATATCAAGGATATGGCTGAACATATGTTCCGCACCGGAAGCGGGGCGGGAAGATTGCATATCCTGCATGGCAAAGCCGCCGAGCATCAACCCTTCAACGAATTTTCCAAATGCTTTTGAGTCGCCGTCACGAACACCTTCGGGATTTCCCAACGCTTCAGCCAGCCCATCCTGCACAGTATGCCATGCTCTGTCATGCCATTCCCCGACACCTAATTCCGAGGCAAGAATCCAATCTGCGCCGGCAGGGATTTTTGAAAGCAAATCTCCATACCCCCATGCAGTCATTTCGCGCGGAGCATTTTTTATTACTGTTAAATCAGCAATGATTGCCCGCGGAGCAGGACATGAATACGTCTGCTTCGCTCCTTCAGGCGAAGTGATAGACGCTCCAAAGCTTGAATAGCCGTCAACACTTGCCGCCGTTGCGACAACCATATACGGCAAGTGCAAATCGCCTGACGCTAATTTTGTCACGTCATTTATAACGCCAGAACCAATCGCGATTGGAACTATTCCCTCATTTGTTGAAAGAGTATCTTTTATCGCCGATCTAACTTCTTCAACATAGCAATATTCGGCATGAAAAATTTTTCCACCCTCTTCAACTATATGTTTTGAAAATCCGATTCCATTTGCCTCAAGCACCTGTGCAACCATTTCCCCAGCCGCATTCCACGTACGAGGATCGGCAATCAATATTGCTCTTGCAGCATTAGGAAAACATTCCCTGAAAATTTGAACAATATTTTTTATTGCACCATCCTCAATAACGCATGCTCTCGTATCGGTTGCATTACGCAATGCCTGTTCAATCAAATTACTCATCTCTTTTTCCTTCTCATCATACAATTTCATCAAACGCCGTCGCCAAATCGTATTTTATTTCGTAGCCGACTTCGTTTATAAGGCGCGAATTGTCGCCGATAATAAATTTGGGATCTTTAGCGCAGTTGTCTTCAAATTTAAGAAGACCGACTTTTCCCAATTTTTCGGCAAGCTGCATTGAATAATCTCTAATAGATACTCCCTTGCCCGTACAAATATTTACAATACCGTTTACGTCACTATCGAGAAATTTTGCAAATGCGCCTGCAATGTCTTTTGAATACATGTAATCTTTAACGAGCGGACCAGATGTAATCAAAACCTCTTCATCTCTGCTGAATCTATCGATAATACATCCCGTCAGGCGCTTGTGATGTTCGCCCTTGCCATATACGTAAAAGATTCGTCCATACCCGAAATTAACGCCGTATTTCTGGCAGACGAATTGTGAAATTTCGCGCAGCTTGTTTTTGCAGAAAGTATACGCTGTCCTTTCGCTTTCCAGCTCATCGCACTCCTTCAAAGGTTCGTCTTTGAATTTGTATTCGAAACAAGTACCCGCAAATACGGCGCGCTTGCCGCCATTTTCACAAAATGATTTTATAAGTGTAATTCCCGCATTAAGAAAATCGTAATTGATGTTCGACGACAAATAATCTCCCGTTGTAGCCCACGCCATATTAAGGAGATAGTCTGGTTTTACCTCTTCCATCGTCGATTTTATGAATTGAGAATCGAACAAACTTCCTTTAATCCAATGAACGCCATTATCAGGATTTGATTCGTCGATAGTTATGCAATAAATATCAAAGCCTAATGCTTTCAAAGGTTCTACGAGTTCCTTGCCTATAAGCCCCGTCAGACCCGTAGCCAAAAGTTTTTTCTTTTTGTTTTCCATATCTTGCCTTTCCGCATTCCTGCATACGAATGTATTATACAAGCGATGATAAAAAGATACAAGACAAATATGGGATAAAATGGGGCCGATGGGAGGGCGAGCGTCCTCGCGAGCCGACGAAAGCCCGATCAATCTCCGTGAATGCGCGGCCAGTTTCCGGATGAGGCTGAAGATACTGCGGAGACGGCGTTGCTGCCAGGTTTGCAAGCCCTGTCGCTCAGGTCAGTGTTCTGCTTCTATGAGATCTGCAATGCCGTCACGCCAACGGTGGATGACGGCAGAATCAATGGAAAAGTCCTTGACCGAACGAGCCACTTCGTCCGGCACAGCAAGAGCGGCTTTTGCGGCGTTCGCCCATTTGTCGTTTTTGTTCTTATGGACGGCAAACCGCCTCTCCAGTTCGCGAACGTACCACAGATCCTCCAGCCCGTCGCGGAAGTTCTCGAGGCGGATGGTCGGAAGCGGCAGCAAATCCGGACCGCCGCAGCACGTCCACTGGCCGTCGCCCGTCGCAGGAGTCCACTCCGTGAACGGTCCTTGCGTGATGGGGGACTCGGAGTTCCACTTCATCGTCGCGTAGTAGAGAAACCCGTCGGGTTTGAACTTCTGGGTCTGCGCACCCATGAGTGATCGGATTTCCGCCGGAGGTCCTTCAATCATCGTGTTGGCGTACGGGACGGTCGGCACGTTGCAGAAATACCACCACACCTGCCGCCCCTCGCGCTGCGCCTCGGCAACCGGGCGGTTCTCCCAGAAGCAGACCGCAGGACAGTGGATGTCGATGTT
>JAGCMU010000067.1 GCA_017646325.1 Kiritimatiellia bacterium | reverse complement strand
CGGCAAAATAAGGCTTGTCCCCACAATCGGTTATAAAAAAAATATTTCCTTTAAGCGAGTTTTGTCGCACAAGATATTGTCTCGTAATTGGCGAAAGATGGCAGAGAGGGAGAAGGAGAAGCCCGATGTCATCATCGCTTCCATTCCACCGATTGGCCTTTGTACGGAAGCGAGAAAATTTTGTGAGAAAAATGGAGCCAAATTTATAGTCGACATCCAAGACGCGTGGCCTGAAACGTTTGAAAGGGTCGTGCCGAAAATATTTTTGTCGCCGCTATTTAAGGCGGTGCGAAAGAATTACGGCGCGGCAATTGCTATAACGGCTGTATCGCAACGGTATGTGGATTTGGTGAAAAAATACGGCGTAGAAAAAAATGTCCGCCTTTTTTATCATGGAATAGAATTGAAGGATTACGATGAAGACGTGTGCGAAAAGGCAAGTCCTTTTACGATTGTTTATGCCGGGAATTTTGGTGAATCGTATGATTTGGAAACTCTTGTGGCGGCAGTGAAAAGAGTAAACGACGTGCGTCTTGAAATTGCCGGGACGGGGCCAAAAGAGGAATCGTTAAAGCTTCTTGCAGATGGCTGCGAGAGAATACATTTCAACGGTTATGTTAAAAGCGATGAGCTTGAAAGACTTATGAAAAATGCCGATGTCGGAATAATTCCGATGTTTGCAGATTCGTATGTGGGCATGCCAGGGAAGCTCGCAGATTACACTTCGCAAGGGCTTGCGGTATTGAATTCACTTGAAGGCGAAGTGTGGCAAATGGTGGACGAATACGGAGTCGGGCTAAATTACAAAGCGGGGAACGAAGAGTCTTTAGTTGCGGCGATAGAGAAAATGCGCAGTCAGGATATTGGAAAAATGCGCGAGAGATCAAAGGTCCTTGCGCGGAGATTCGATGCGTCTGTAATTTACAAAGGGTTCGTGGTTTTTGTGGAAAAACGGTGTTCCGCATCGTTGGAGGACGAAGGCGTTTCATGCAGCGGCGATTGCGCTTCGTGCAGTGCAAAGTGCTCAATGGAGAAGTATTATACAAACGTGCCGGAAAGGAATGGGCGATGAAAAAATATGTGATTTGGGATTGGAACGGAACGCTCTTGGATGATGTGAACGCAGCTGTCGCCGCATTAAACAGAATGCTTGTAAAGCGTGGGTTGAATCCGACCACAAAAGAATATTACCGTAACCATTTTGGTTTTCCCGTCCGTCCGTTTTATGCGGAATTGGGAGTCGATTTAGATAAGTGCGATTGGGATGAGATATGTGAAGATTTCCATAATTTTATAAACGAAGAAAAAGACCAACATTTGCGAGGCGATGCGGTAGAGGCGTTGGAAACGTTGAAATCAAAGGGAATCGGCCAGTCGATTTTAAGTGCGTTAAGACAGGATCTTTTACTTCGCGATACTGCGCGAGAAGGGGTGAGCGGATATTTCGAACATATTTTTGGAGTAGATAATCTTGACGGTGCTACAAAGCTTTCGCGCGCCAAAGATTTGATGGAAGCGTTGTCTCTTCCTGAAGAGAGTCAGGTGTATTTTATCGGAGACACCCTGCACGATGCGGAGGTCGCTTTATCGATAGGGGCGACACCGATTTTAATAGATTGCGGGCATCAAAACAAGTCGCGTCTTGTCGGTCAAGATTATAAAGTGGCAAATGGATTGATTGATGCCGTAAACTCAATTTAATCGAACGAAATATTTGATTTTTTTCCACAAACTCCTTTGCTTTTGATAAAATATATTGTGATAAAAATAGTGTAACTATGCCCTTTTCTGTTGTGGTAAAAAAGGCGGGGTTATAGTTGCAAGGAAGGAGATAATATGAGTTTGAACCGTAGGAATTTTGTTAAAGGAGCGGCGGTGGCTTCGTTTTTGCCGTCCTTTAACATTTTACATGCAGATACTGTAACCATCGGGCCCAAAGACGATACGATCAATGTGGCAATTATTGGCTTTGGAGCTGAAGGAAAGGTTCTTTCTGAATCTCTCGTCCGCATCCCAGGTGTGCGCGTCAGAGCGGTTTGTGACATTTGGAAATTTCACCAGCAGCAAGCGCGCGCATTTTTCAAATCGTATGGAATGCCGGTTACCGTCTTTGAAGATTACCGCGATATGCTTGACAAGGAAGACAAAAACATTGATGCGGTCGTCGTTGCAACGCCTGACTGGATGCACTGCGAACATACTTGTTACTGTCTTCGCAAAGGCAAACACGTCTATTGCGAAAAGGAAATGTCAAACCGTCTTGAACAGGCAGCTGAAATGTGCCGCGTGGCAAAGGAGACGGGAAAGCTTCTTCAAATCGGCCATCAGCGCCGTTCAAATCCGCGCTATCGCCATTGTTTCACGAAAGTCATTCCTGAAATGCTTGGCCGCGTAACGACTGCATACGCGCAGTGGAATCGTACGCTCGCGCCGTTTTTCACTGTTAAGCGTCCGCCAAAACAATCGCTTCTTACAAAGTACGGTTATGAAAACCCGGAACAATTTTTGAATTGGCGCTGGTTTTACAAGTATGGCGGCGGTTCGATGGTGGATTTAGGTTCGCACCAGATTGACCTTTTCATTTGGGCGTGGGGAGTGCCGCCAAGCTCCGTGACTGCTATCGGCGGAAAGGACGCGTTCAATCCTCCGCGCATGGCTTATGATCGTGTGATGTGCATTTATGAATTCGATATGCCCGACGGTACGAAGAACGAGGCGTATTATCAAGTTATTTCTTCAAATTCCCGCGGCGGATTTTACGAACAGTTTATGGGCGTAAACGCGTCTCTTACGATTGCGGAAATTTCTGCGCGCGGAAACACCGTTCAGCGAGAACTTCGCGAAGGCGGGCTCACGGATGCAGACTGGCAGAAGTTTGTGGACAAAGGTTACATCTTGCCGTCAAAGGGAGATTTGATCAAGAAAGAGGTTACGAAAGATATCGCAGTCGATACTCGTATTTCTTTGCAGGCAAGCGGCAATGACCTTGCAGTTTCAATGAATAAACCGGCGCACATGCCGCACCTTGAAAACTTCTTTGCTGCCTGTCGCCACGGCGAGGCGTTGAACTGCCCAGCGGAATTGGCGTACGAATCGGCGGTTGCCGTATTGAAGGCGAATGAGTCTGCCGATTCCCGCAAGATGTATAAGTTCAAACCAGAGGAATTTAAAGTCCCTCCGAGGGCATAAATAAAAAAAACTCTTATAGACTATATGAGTTGTTTTTTGATAAAATTTACCTGTTTGGTTATTATGTCTTTTTTCATTCAATCAGCTACTTCCCTGTGATTGAGTGATGCGGGGTTTAAAAGGGAAGATGAAAAGGATTTCAAAAGATGGTAAGTGCAATCATTGTAGCAGCAGGCAAGGGTTCTCGTATGGGAACCGCTTCAACCGATAAAGTGTTTTTGAGCTTGGGTTCAAAACCTGTGTTGGCATGGAGTCTTTTGGCATTTGAGCGTTGTACTGAAATCGATCAAATTGTTTTGGTCGTCAGAAAAGAACAGCTCGTTGCAGCAAAAGCGATGGCTCAGATGTTTGGTATTTCAAAAATTCGCAAAATTGTCGCTGGCGGCGCAAAGCGTCAAGATTCTGTTATGCGCGGTCTTGCGGAAACTGATGAAGATACCCGTTATGTCGTGATTCACGATGGTGCGCGTCCATGTGTGACTTCTGAAACGATTTCAGATATCGTAAAGGCGGTAAAGCGCAATCCCGCTGTCGTTATCGGGCGTAAAGTCGTAGATACGATTAAGTACGTTGAAAAAGGATCGGTGATTACCCGCACAGAAGACCGCTCAAAATTGTGGGCCGTTCAAACTCCTCAAGCCTTTACATTCTCTCTCATCAATCGTGCGTATAAGAAGGTTGAAGCAGACAAGGTTGAAGTCACTGATGACGCTTCTGCCGTTGAACACATCGGCGAGAGTGTAAAGATTCTTGAAACAAATGCGGCAATGTTGAAGATCACTACGATTGAAGACATTCGTTTGGCAACAGCGTTAGTCATGGGGAAGTAAATTTTAAGGAGCGGTAATGGCAAAAAGATACGCCATATTAGGAGATATTCACGCGAACATTGATGCGCTTAATGCAGTTCTTATTGATGCAAGAAGTTGCGGCGTAACAGATTTTATTTCTGTTGGCGATATTGTAGGCTATAATGCCGCTCCATCTGAATGTATCCGAATCGTGCGCGACGAGCTTCGTTGCCCCGTAGTGTGCGGCAATCACGATTACTACGTTTCCCATCCCGTGAATCTTTCCGACTTTTCTCCTAATGCGGAAATCGCCGTCAAATGGACGCGAGACCAGCTTTCCGAGGCGGACAGGAAATGGCTTTACGATTTGCCCTTGTCTCGTCCGGTGATGGGGATGACGATCGTCCATTCAACACTTGATATGCCTTCTCACTGGGGATATGTGTTTGATGTCGAACAGGCAAAAGCGAATTTCAGTTTCCAAAGTACGCCAGTTTGTTTCCACGGACATACGCACGTTCCGATTATTTACGAAAAAACACAAAACAACTTCAATGTCTACAATCCGCAAGATTTCAGAATCGTTCCAGGTGTAAAATACTTTATCAATGTCGGTTCAGTCGGACAATCGCGAGACGGAGATGTTCGCGCGTCTTACGTGATTTACGATATGGCTACGAAAAATGTTTATTTCCGCCGTGTGCCTTATGATGTAGAAGCCGCGCAAGAGCGCATTCGTAAGGCTGGGCTTCCGGAGGCTTTGGCAAGACGACTTGCTCTCGGTAATTGATTTAGGGAAATGAAATGAGAATAATGAAAAACATAATGCTTTTTGCGATGCCGTTTTTATTGAGCGGCTGTTTTTCGTTTTCTTCTGTGCCTGATGTCAGGGCGTGGTTTATTTCTGAATCTGAAGGCGTTGCAACGAATGCGAAAAAGGATGCTCTTTTCAAAGTGACGCGATTGGGCACGATTGCAGTTGCATCCCCATACGAAAAATCTTCCATCGTTGTTTTGCGTGAAAACGGAACGCTTGCTTACGATGCGTATAACGTTTATCCGTCAGCGCCTTCCTCGATGGTGCGTCAACCATTGAAGCGCCTGCTTTCAGACGATGGTCGCTTTGGCGTTGTCGTCGGGCAAACGAGTATTGCTTCTGCCGACGCTGTAGTTGAAGCCACAATAACAAAACTGGCTCTCGATTGCACGGAAAAAGGAATGCGTATGGCAAAGGTGGCGGTAGAGTTGAATGTCATTCAGGTGAAAGGCGCGAAGCGTGAGGTTACGGCGACGGCGGTAGGAGAAGAGTCTGCTTCGGCGTTGTCTGGAAATTATTCAGAGGCTTTTTCAACCGCTTTTTCTAATGCGTCAAAAGAGGCGTTGAATAAATTGGTCATACCAAGGATAGAGAAATAATTTATACTAAGGAGAATAATATGAATCGTTTACAAAAAATATTTCCGCTGGTTGCGGCATCAACATTGAGTTTGATTTGCGGGTGCGGGAAAGTGGATGATAACAATCAAGCGGCAACGAATGAGAAAAAGAATTGTTGCAAATCTTGTTCAGGAGTAGAAGCTTCTGCGCCTAAGTCTGATTATATTTCACCGGAATATATTGCCGTGTCTGCGGACAGAATGAGCGTGTTTGTTACGGGTGGAACGTCTGCTCGAATCATCAACGCTTCTTTGGACGGGTCTGCTGTCCGTCAGTGGAAGGTTGAATCAAAGTCCGCAAAGGTGAGCGTCAATCCGACTGGTATTGCAGTTGCGAAGGACGGCTCTGTATTTGTCACGGCGGGCGTTCAGGCAGGCGAACTTCAGAAGTTTAAAAATGACGGCACATTTGTGGGCGCGGCGGCAGTCGGACATTCTCCTTGCTCGCCGGTCATTTCTTGCGATGGCAAGACGGCATACGTGATGAATCGCTTTCTCGCGAAGGTCAGTGTCGTAAATACTCAAACGATGAAGGTCACGGATACGATTTCCGTTTTGCGCGAACCGTTCTGTGCCGCTTTGGGTGCAGGCGACAAATTCCTTTTCGTTGCCAATATGCTTCCATACTGCAAGGCGACTGACGATGTCGTTGCTGCTGCGATTTCCGTAATCGATACGAAGACGAAGGCTGTGAAAAACATTCTTCTCCCTAACGGTTCGACGGGCGTACGCGGAATGGGCAAGTCTCCTGACGGCAAGAATATTTACATTACTCACACGATGGGGCGTTACCAGCTTCCAACGACGCAGCTCGAGCGCGGCTGGATGAATACGGCTGCGATGTCCGTATTTGACGGCGAAAGCGGTGAATACATCAACACCGTCCTTCTTGACGATTCCGATCGCGGTGCTGCAAATCCATGGGGCGTTTGTGTTACCGACGACGGCAAGAATATCATTGTCGCGCATGCAGGTACTCGTGAAATCAGCATTATTGATCGTGCCGCTCTCCATGATCGCCTTCAAAAAGCTGAAAAGGGTGAGTCTGTCAGCGGAATCGTAAAATCAAAGAAGGATGTTTTGAATGACCTTTCATTCCTCGTGTCGATTCGCCGCCGCGTTAGTATTGACAGCGAAGGTCCTCGCGGAATTGTTGCAATCGGCAACCAAGTGATTGCGTCTTGCTACTTTGACGACGCCTTGGCCGCGTTATCTATTGATGACGCCAATTTAACCGTAAAGCGTTGGGCTTTGGGTCCGGAAAAAGATATTACAAAAGATCGCGCTCGCCGCGGTGAGATGCTTTATAACTCAGGTTTTGCCTGCTTCCAGCAGTGGCAGAGCTGTGCAAGCTGCCACCCGGACGGACGTATCGACGGTCTTAACTGGGACTTGCTCAACGATGGTGTCGGCAATCCAAAGCAGACGAAGTCGGAGCTCTTCTCTCAGTGCACGCCTCCAATGACGGTCACTGGTATCCGCAAAGATATGCATGCGTCAAACCGTGCGGGATTTGTGCACATCCAGTTTGCAAATCGTCCTGAAGAGGATGTCTACTGTGTCGATGAATACGTCGCGAAAATGCGTCCGGTTCCAAGCCCATACCTCGTAAACGGTAAACTTTCCGAGGCGGCAAAGCGCGGCGAAAAACTCTTCGACAAAGCAAAGTGCATTGATTGCCACGTAGCCGATGTAAAGAGCCCTGACGGCGATGTTCTTTGGACCGACCTTTTGAAGTACGATGTAGGCTTGGGTGTCGCGACGGAGAAGGGTAAGCTCTTTGACAATCCATCCCTCGCAGAATGTTGGAGAACGGCTCCATATCTTTATGACGGCCGCGCTCTTACGATGATCGATGTTCTCACCACCTGTAACAAAGAT
>JAGCMU010000066.1 GCA_017646325.1 Kiritimatiellia bacterium | reverse complement strand
GGATTACAAGAACGTCAACCGTAACGGTATTCGCGCCATCAACATTGAAGAGGGCGATGAACTTGTTGAGGTTCGTCTCGTAAAGCCTGATGAAGACGTGATGATGATTACGAGAAACGGTTATGGTCTTCGCTTCAAATCAAGTGAAGTCCGCCGTATGGGTCGTACTTCAACAGGTGTCCGCGGCTTCAAGCTTCGCGAAGGCGACGAGGTATGCTCGCTCGATACGGTCGATAATTCAAAGACTTTGTTTATCGCAACTGAAAACGGATACGGCAAGCGTACTGAGTTCTCTCAATATGAGCCTCATCACCGTGGCGGCTTAGGTGTCGTTGCAATCAAGGGGGCCGACCGTAACGGTAAGGTTGTTGCAGCTCATGCGGTCAGAGACGATGAGTCAATCCTTTCTATCGCTTCTGACGGCTTGACGGTTCGCCAAAGAGTTTGTGACATTACTGTTGTCGGCCGTAGCGGTATGGGAGTTAGACTTATCCGTCTTTCAGACGGAGCAAAGCTTGTTTCGCTCAGCGTTGTTGACGCTGAAGATTCGCAAGCCGATGAACCTCAAGAAGCAGTAACGCCAATCGAGGAAACATTACCATCTGAAGAGACTCCTTCAACAGAGGAATGATTGATGGAAATTAAGTGTTGCAGGGATGAAAATATCAACTGCGCTGCCGATTTATTGAAAAACGGCGGCGTGGTTGTAATCCCTACAGACACTGTTTATGGCCTTGCGGCATTGCCAAGCAACGCCGAAGCTGTGGCAAAGCTTTACACGATAAAAGACCGCAAAGCGTCAAAGCCAATTGCTTTACTTGCATCAAGTGTTGATGATATTGAAAAGTTCGGGGCGAAAATGCCTGAAAAGGCGAAGAAACTGGCGGCTGATTTTTGGCCTGGAGCCTTGACGCTCGTTCTTGATTGTGAAGATGGAAGCGTTGAAGGTTTTCGTATTCCATCGCATAATCTTACGCAAAAGTTGATTTCTCTGTGTGGCGGAGTCCTTCGTGTGACGAGTGCAAACGTGAGTGGCTCAAGTCCCGCAACCGATATCCCAATGGCTCTTGAGTCTATCGGATTGAAAGCGGATTTGATTTTAGACGACGGAGTCTCTCCAATTGGAGTTGCTTCAACTGTTGTTCGTGTTTTTGCAGACAATTCTTTTGAAGTGCTGCGCAAAGGCGCGATAGAAATCTAATCAAGAGGTTTTTATGGAAGTTATAAATACGGAAATTGAAGGTGTAAAGATAATAAAACCTGATTATTATCGCGATGCACGTGGATATTTTTGCGAAACGTATAACGAAAAGCGTTATAACGATGCAGGCATAACGGCGAAATTCGTACAGGATAACGAAAGCTGCTCTTCTAAAGGCGTTGTCCGCGGTCTTCATTGGCAGGCTGGAGCTTATGCTCAGGCAAAATTGGTGCGTGTTTTAAAAGGTTCTGTTATTGATATCGTCGTTGATATCCGCAAGGATTCTCCCACGTTCGGTAAACATATTTCCGTGAAGTTGACTGCGGAAAAAGGGGAGCAGTTTTTTATTCCTCGCGGATTCGCGCACGGATTTATCGTTCTTGAAGACAATACCGTCTTCAGTTACAAATGCGACAACTTGTATAACAAGGAAATGGAAAGGGGAATGTTATTGACCGATCCTGACCTTGGGATAGATTTGCCTGATTTAGGTTGTGAATATCTGTTTTCTGAAAAAGATAAAATTCATCCTGGATTTTCGGAGATAGAACCTTACGTCGAGAAGTAAATTAAAGGGGGTACAATATGGGATATTCAAAGAAGGTAATCGTTACAGGCGGGGCTGGTTTTATTGGCTCCGCGCTTGTCCGTCATCTTATTCGTGACACGGATGCGACGGTCGTTATGGTCGACAAGTTGACATACGCCGGCAATTTGGAAAGCCTTAAAGAAATTTCAGATTCTCCCCGTTATTCGTTCGTACACGCTGATATTTGCGACACCGCAAAAATGTCGGAATTTTTTAATGAATTTCATCCGGATGCGATTTTTCATCTCGCCGCCGAGTCGCACGTCGACCGTTCGATTGACGGCCCTGGCGAGTTTATCCGTACGAATGTCGTAGGAACGGCGTCACTCCTTCAGGCGGCGTGTGAATATTGGAAGGGTCTTGAGGAAGATGAAAAGGCCGCTTTCCGTTTTCAACATATTTCAACTGACGAAGTTTATGGAACACTTGGCGAAGAGGGGTATTTTACCGAAACTACTCCATATTCTCCGCACTCCCCGTATTCTGCTTCGAAAGCTGCAAGCGATCATTTGGTTCGTGCTTGGCATGATACGTACGGTCTTCCCGATCTCATTACGAATTGTTCGAATAATTACGGCCCGAACCATTTCCCGGAAAAGCTTATTCCTCTCGTGATTCTCAATGCCCTTGACGGCAAGCCGCTTCCTGTCTATGGGGCTGGAGCAAATGTTCGCGATTGGCTTCACGTAGAAGATCATGTTGCCGCGTTAAGGCTCGTAAACGAGAAGGGGGCTGTAGGAGAAACGTACAATGTCGGCGGACATAATGAACGCACAAACCTTGAAGTCGTCCGTACAATTTGTTCTACATTAGATGAATTGCGTCCGCGTAAAGAGGGTAAATACGAAGATTTGATCGGATTTGTACAAGATCGTCCTGGCCATGATTTACGTTATGCAATCGACCCTACGAAACTCCAGACACAACTTGGTTGGAAGGCCAAGTATACGTTTGATGAAGGTATTCGCGAAACGGTAAAGTGGTATCTACAGAACGATTGGTGGTGGCGCCCTATCCGTGAAAAGAAATATTCGGGCGAACGTCTCGGGGGTGCAAAATGAGAAAAGGAATAATTTTAGCAGGAGGCGCGGGAACACGTCTTCATCCGGTGACGCGTGTTGTATCAAAACAACTCCTTCCGGTATATGACAAGCCGATGATTTATTATCCGCTTTCAACTCTCATGCTTGCAGGGATCCGTGAAGTCTTGATTATTTCAACTCCTCAGGATTTGCCGAATTTTGAACGCCTCTTGGGAGACGGCAGCGATTACGGAATGAAGTTTTCCTACAAGGTGCAAGAAGTCCCCAATGGGCTTGCTCAAGCCTTTGTGATCGGGCGAGAATTCATCGGCGATGATGATGTTTGCCTTGTTTTAGGGGACAATATCTTTTACGGTGCGAATTTGCCTCAGCTTTTGAAAGAGGCAAACAAAAGCTCCTATCCGACTGTTTTCGGATATCGTGTAAGCGATCCGGAGCGCTATGGTGTCGTCTCCTTTGATGATGAAGGCAATGCTGAAACGATTGAAGAAAAGCCTTTAGAGCCAAAATCGAATTACGCGGTTGTCGGATTGTATTTTTATCCGAACGACGTTGTGGAAATCGCCGCTAATTTAAAGCCTTCTGCACGCGGTGAATACGAGATTACGGACGTAAACAAGAAGTATCTTGAAGAAAAGCGTCTTCGCGTAATGCAAATGGGGCGCGGATTCGCTTGGCTTGACACGGGGACTCATCAATCTCTCGCTGATGCCACGAATTTTGTAAAGGCGATTATCGAACGTCAAGGTTTGCAAATGAGTTGTATTGAAGAAATCGCATGGGACAAGGGTTGGATCGACGATTCAAAACTTGAAGAGCTTGCCAAGGGGTATGGCAAGTCGACGTACGGAGAGTACTTGCGAAAGTTAATAAGTCAGAGCTGAAAGATTTTATAGAAAGGATATAAAAATGAAAAAGGTGTTATCACTCTTGATGGCTGTAATGGCCTTAACAGGAAGCGTTTTTGGCGCGACAATAGAAGAAAAAATCGCACAAAAATATAAAGTTATAAAAAAAGACGTATGGTATGGATATGACCGTATTATCTTTAATTTTGAAGGTAATAATGCGTGGGTCGTATTGCCGAAGGTCGAGGCGAAAAAGGAAATGCCTTGGACATGGACGATTCAATGGGCTGAAGCGTTTGTGCCTCGCACAGGTGTTTTGGATCTGCTCGCCGAAGGCTGGCACCATGCAACAATAGATTCGTTTAAATACCGTATGAATGAAAAGGGTCTCGCGCTTTCTTCCAAGTTCCAGGATTTTCTCGTAAACGAATTGGGCTTTAATAAAAAGGTGTCTCTCGTTGGTATGAGCTGGGGCGGATTCTTCTCGATTCGTTATACAAATCGCAACCCTGATCGCGTGAATGCGATTTACCTTGATGCACCATTGCTTACTTTTGCCGATTTTGCAAACACAAAGAAGTTTGACTCGCACGAAAAGCTTAAAAATCGTATTGGGCCATGGGCTGATGATAAGCCAGAGGACGGCAATTGGAACACCGATCCTCGTATGCCAGTTAATATGGCAGGCTCAATTGCAAAGGCGAAAATTCCTGTGATGCTTCTTTATGGAGGCAAGGATGTCGTTGTAAATCCGCAAGAAAACTGTGAAACATTCTTGAAGAGATTCAAAGAGGCAAACGGTAATCTTTACTATGTGGAAAACCGCAAAGACTTTGGGCACCATCCTCATGGTCTTGAAACAAATGAAACGTACAAGATTGCAGCCTTCTTTAAAAAAATGCGTGGTGAAGGCGAAAAGGTCGTTCGCACCGTCAAGCTTGATGAAGAAAACAACGACCGCTTTTTCAAAATTTCCGATTACCCACTTGCATGCGAAAATGTTGAAGTCATTAAAAATGAAAGCCCGTCAATGCTTCCCACTGGACGCAAGTTAAAGCTTTCATGGAACGATGAATTTAACGGGAATAAGCTTGATACGTCAAAGTGGAGCTATCGTACCAATTTCTGGGGTCAAAGGGCTCATTGGTTTGCCGCTCCCGAGGACAATGCCGTCGAGGTTAAGGATGGGAAAGCGTTTCTCAAACTCGTAAAGCTTCCTAATGGTCAGTTCGTTTCTCCTCAGCTTCAAACAGGCGAACTTCTTTGGGATAATGTTGAAGGGAAGAATCGTAAAGTGTTCTGGCCTTTCGCAAAGAGAGAAAAACCAAAATTCCTTCAAAAATACGGTTATTATGAATGCCGTT
>JAGCMU010000065.1 GCA_017646325.1 Kiritimatiellia bacterium | reverse complement strand
CATAATTAAGAAGTTGTTTCAAATAGTTGTTTCCAAAAATTGATGATATGGTGAGAGACACGAGGGTGATATTAAGGGAGGTAAATTGAAGGGATTTGGGATGTAGGTAGTTTAACAATTTGACAATTTTAATGGTAGGGCGGTCGCCCCGCGACCGCCGAAAATGTTTATATGGTGACTTAACACCATATCAACAAAGAGGCAGTTTGGCAGTTACGACACAGGACTTGACAACTATTTAATCCACTTTTTTCCATTTTTATGGTAAAATATTAGTAATCGTTAAACAAAAAAAAGGAACTAAAGATTATGGCATGGTTTGAAGTAAAAGCCGAAAAAGCCAAAATCCCGCCAGCAAAGGCGTTGTGGAATGTTTGCTCAAAGTGCAAGAGCTACATTCCAAAGGATGTTTGGAAAGCAAATAATTGCATTTGTCCTGAATGTAATTATCATGGTCGTCTTTCGGCTCGTGAACGTATCGCTCAATTGACCGACGAAGGTACATTCAAAGAAGTATTCCGTGAAGTTTCCTATTCAGAT
Source organism: Kiritimatiellia bacterium (assembly GCA_017646325.1). Lineage (GTDB taxonomy): Bacteria > Verrucomicrobiota > Kiritimatiellia > RFP12 > UBA1067 > RGIG9934. The sequence continues at coordinate 10,817 of JAGCMU010000065.1, read as the reverse complement.
CATCTTAACTTCCACGATGCTACATCTGCTTACGTGGACAAGGTTGAAGCGACAATCAAGAAGATGAACGAAACAGAATCCATTATTATGGGTACTGCTGAAATGGGCAAGGTTCCAGTTATGCTTGGCGTAATGGACTTTGCATTCATGGGCGGCAGCCTCGGTTCTGGTACGGGCGAACGTATTGCCCGCGCTTGCGAAGAGGCGATCGCAGAGAATCGTCCTCTCATCATCTGCTGCGCATCAGGCGGCGCTCGTATGCAGGAAGGTATCCTTTCTCTTATGCAAATGGCGAAAACGGCAGCCGCTATCGGTCGCCTTAAAGAAGCAGGTCTTCCATACATTTCTGTTTGCACCGATCCTACAACGGGTGGCGTTTCTGCTTCCTTTGCAATGCTTGGCGACATCAACATCACCGAGCCAAAGGCACTCATCGGTTTTGCAGGCCGCCGCGTAATTGAAAACACGATTCATCAAAAGCTTCCGGCAGACTTCCAGTCGGCAGAATATCTTCTCGCTCACGGCTTCATCGATAAGATTGTCGAACGTAAAGATCTCAAGCCATTCATCGTGAAGATGCTTCATTACTTCGGATTCTAAGGAGAAATATCATGGCAACTAAAAAGACAGTGAAAAAAGCGGCTCCTGAGAAAAAAGCATGTAAGTGCGGTTGCAAGGGCGAATGCAAAAAGTCTACCTGCAAGTGCGAAAGCAAGAATGTTATGGACATCGTCAAGCTCGCGCGTGACGCGAAGAGACCTCACCTCCTTGATTTCGTAAAGTACATTTGTGAAGATTTCGAAGAACTTCACGGCGACCGCCTTGTGAATGATGACCGTGGCTTGATCGGCGGCTTTGGCTCCATCGATGGAGTAAAGTGCCTTATCCTCGGCCACCACAAGGGTGCAACTCTCGATGAAAACATGGAAGCCAACTTCGGTATGGCAAATCCAGACGGATACCGCAAGGCAATGCGTCTTATGAAGCTTGCTGAAAAGTTCCATCTCCCAGTTGTTACTTTCGTCGATACCCCTGGTGCATATCCAGGCAAGGAAGCGGAAGAACGCGGTCAGGCAGAAGCTATTGCAAAGTCACTTGAATTTTCATCACTCCTTAAAACACCTATCGTAGTTGTTATCACGGGTGAAGGCGGCAGCGGCGGCGCTCTTGCTATTGCCGTTGGTGACCGTATTCTCATGCTTGAAAATGCAGTTTATTCTGTAATTTCTCCAGAAGGTTGTGCAGGTATCCTTTGGCGCGATGGCACGAAGGCTCCTGAAGCTGCTCAAGCTCTCAAGATTACTGCTCCAGATCTTAAGAAACTCGGAGCGATTGACGAGATTATTCCTGAACCCAAGGGAGGTGCCGGTGCAAACCACAAGGCAACTGCTCTTGCAGTGAAGAAGGCTGTTCTTGCAGCAATCAAGGAACTTGCAAAACTTCCAACCGACAAGCTTATCGACGAACGCTACGCAAAGTTCCGCGCGATGGGTAATTTTTACAAGTAAGAAAAAATGGCAAGGCAAATTGACAGTACACCAGGCGCGGTAATTTCGATAGTAGGTCGTCCTAATGTCGGAAAGTCTGCGATATTCAACCGCATTGCACGCGAACGCATCGCAATTGTGTTTGACCAACCTGGCGTTACGCGCGACAGAGTAGCGCGTGAAGTTTCTGCGTGCGGGAGACGTTTTCTTCTCATTGATACCGGTGGGCTCGCTTTTGGCGACACACCAGGGGCGGAAGATCCTCTTGCAGCAGAAACTCGTCAACAAGCCGCTCTTGCCGTTTCTGATTCTGCTGTTTGTGTCGTTGTCGTTGATGTCCGCGCAGGAGTAACGCCGCTTGATGAAGAAGTCATTAAGCGTGTGCGTGAATCGGGCGTACCATGTGTGATTGCCGCAAACAAGTGCGACAATCCCGAAGACGATCAGCGTGCCGACGACTTTGCCCGTTTCGGGCTTGAGGTTTTTGCAGTTTCTGCCGAACATTCCCGCGGAATGCAAAACCTCATTAAAACGTTAGTTTCAAGATTGCCCCCGGCGAAGGAAGAGGAAACGAAGAATGCTCTTCGTGTAGCGATTGTCGGGCGTCCTAATGCTGGCAAATCTTCATACATCAATCGCCTTTTGAATGAAGATCGCGTTATTGTCAGCGACATCCCAGGTACAACGCGTGATGCCGTCGATGTTCCTTTTACGATTGGAGAAGGGGAAACTGCCCGACATTATGTGCTAGTTGATACGGCGGGGATTAAAAAACATACGCAAATGTCAAAGACGTCAGTTGACAACTTTTCTCTCTTTAGAACGGAAAAGGCAATTGAAGAAGCTGACGTAGTCCTCCTCGTTATGGAATCTGAACTTGGCCCAACGCGTCAAGATATGCGTATTGCCAATAAGATTATCGAGGCAAAGAGGGCATGTGTCATTTTGATGAATAAGTGGGATATTGCAAATTCAAAAGGAATGAAGGAAAAAGAATCTGCGGAAGCTCTTCGCAAGATGATGCCGTTCCTTTCGTTTGCTCCACTTGTATTTTGCAGCGCAAAAAGCGGGTACAATATCCGCAGAACCGTTGATGCAATCGACGCTGTCGCTTCAAGTGTGAAGACTGTGATGCCGACGGCTCTTTTGAATCGTACTCTTGTTGCCGCCACAAAGCGTACTCAAGCGCCGATGATAGGCGGTAAGCGTTTGAAAGTTTATTACGGTTTGCAAGTGGGTACCGATCCGCTTACAGTCCGTCTTTTCGTCAATGATCCTAAGTTGACGACTGATGCGTACCTTTCATATTTAGAAAAGAATATTCGTTCTCGTTTCGGCCTTGAAGGGGCTCCGCTTTTGATTGAACCAAAGGCCCGTGCTCGAAAAGACGGCGCTATGCTTGGTGTTGAGATTGAAAAACTTAAGCGTACGTCCTCGAAGGCGGAAGCAAAGATCGCCCGTCCAAGAAATAAGCAAAAGCCGGTCAATAAATCAAAGCCGGTCAATAAAAGAAAACCGAAAAAATAATGTTTCGGCGTTTATCAATTAATTCATTCAAACTTTTTTTAGCAGGTAACGGCGTTACTGCACAGGCAGGAAGAGAGTTCATCCTTTTTGCTCTTGTCGGTGTCGTTGTAGGTTTTTGTACACTTGCTTTCAATTGGATGATTACCCTTGGCCATTCTTATTTGCTTGGAAATTTCAGCTTTCACCATTCACAGCTTCAAGCAGGGGAAATCGGATATTCCCCGTTTGATTTGGATACGTATACAAATCCGTGGCGATGGTTCCTCTTTATTACGCCTGCAATCGGGGCGTTGTTAGGGGCGTGCTTGATTAGATGGCTCGGACATTCCCGCCATGCTCGCGGTACCGATACTGCCGTTTTTGCGTACCATCACAATGCCGGACACATTACTTCAACGGCAATTCCCGTAAAATCTGTTGCGTCGGTATTGACTGTTGAAAGTGGCGGATCTGGCGGATATGAAGGCCCGATGACGCTTATTGGAGCTGCCTGCGGTTCTACTCTTGCGCGCATTTTGCATCTTGATCCTCGATTAAAACGCCTTATGATGGCGGCAGGCTTGGCAGCGGGTATTGGCGCGTTATTTAGAGCTCCTTTGGCAGGCGTTCTTTTTGGAGCTGAAATCTTTTATTCGGGAACGGACATGGAATATGAAACATTCCTTCCCAGTTTCATCGCAAGTTCGATTGCATATACGATATACGCCTGTTTTGTAGGGTTTGAGCCGTTGTTTTCCATGCCCGATTACGCATACGATGATGGCGTAAGGCTCTTGCCGTATATCGCGCTTGCGATTATCGTTGCAATCGGAGTAAGATTTTATATCATGTTCTTTAGAGGGACGGAAGAATTTTGCGCAAAATTAAAATGGCCGTTTTGGGTGAAGGTGAGTGTCGGCGGTCTTTGTGTAGGCGCTATCGGTTTCTTCTGTCCTGACGTGATGGGCGCAAGTTATAACATAATCGACAAAGCGTTTAAAACACATGATGCCGGGGCGAATATGCTTTCATTTTTGGATTTGCCTTGTTGGGGCTTTTTCTGTTTTTTCATCATCAAGGCGATTGCGACATCGTTTACGGTCGGCTCTGGCGGCTCTGCCGGCGTTTTTGCTCCAGCTCTCGTTTGCGGGTGCGCTTTAGGGGCTGCAGTCGGTATCTTTTTCCAAGGGATTTTGCCTGAAACATTTGGCGTAAAGCCAGGCGCGTTCGCCCTGGTTGGTATGGCCGCGTTTATCGCAGGGGCTGTTCGTGCACCTCTAATGGCTATTGTAATGGTTGCGGAACTTTCGGGAAACCATACGCTAATCTTGCCGTCAATGTGGGTATGCGGAATAACATTTTGGCTTAATAGCGGCTGGTCTCTTTACCGCAGCCAAGTTCGAGAGAGAACGCTCTCGGAACTTCATTGATTCAAAAAAACAGCACCTTTATTTAAACAACATTTTTAGCGGCTCTTCATAAAGGAAGATGAAGTTTGTAAAAACAAAAAATCCCGTTGCAAGAAGAAGCCATCTGTCGCGGAAAAGGGTCGGCACGGGATCTGCGTATTCATCCGATGTTTCTACTACAAGATTGTAACGGGCGACTATGAATATCATGAAAGGAATCGTCAATGCAAACTTTCCTACGCTATGTTCATTCAATCCTGTGCGCATAATCGTCCAAAGGCAGTAAAAGAGAATTGATAATACACAGAAAAGATAGTAATGGGCATTTAGGAACATTTCCGTGTATTTTTTAAGGACAGGCCTTCCGTTATCCGCATATTTTTTGAATTCGCTTTTTCTTTTGCCGAATGCAAAATACAAGGCTACGGAAAAGACGCAGAGGAACAACCAAGAAGAAATCGGGATGTTGAAAAACGCCCCGCCGAAAAATATTCTGAATACGAAACCTGATGAAAGAAGGAATACGTCGAGAACGGGTATGTTTTTCAAGCCGCAAGAATAGCTTATGTTTGTTATGAAATAGAACGCCAGTGAAAGTGATGCAATGAGAAAATTCTTTGAAAAACAGACGAGGGAAAATCCAAGCATCAAAAATAAAACGCTTAAAAACCATGCAACACTTGTTTTGGCGTTGCCGGTAGCCAAGGGGCGTTGATTGCGTTCAGGGTGCAGTTTATCGTGTTCACGATCGAAAATATCGTTGATTATGTAAATGGAAGAGGCAACGAGAGAGAACGACAAAAAGCCTAACGGAAGGCGCCAGATAATGTCGTCTTTAAATATTACGCTCAGGAAAAAAGGCGGCAAGAAGATTAATGTGTTTTTAATCCAATGGAGCGGACGAATTAATTTTATGTAATCAAGAAACATTTTCTATCCTTTGAAATTACAGTTTGACGGGGACAAGGCGTACGTCTCCAGGAGCAACGGGAAGGGCAAAGGCGATAGTTTCACCGGAACGCTTCTTGTCAAGCTTCATGGTGTCAGTCAGTGACTCAATCGTCAAGCCGTCTGGCATTGTCGTAGACAGCCCCACGTTGTTAAAGTACGAAGCAACCTTGTCGGGCCAATTTTCAGGAGCGAGGTTTAGTTTAACGGCCATGCGTGCTTCCTCTACCGTGCCGATAGCTACCGCCTCGCCGTGTTTAATCTTAAAGTTTGTCGCGATTTCAATTGCGTGACCGACAGTATGGCCAAGATTCAATTTCGCGCGACATCCTTTTTCCCGAGCATCCTCCGTGACGATTTTTACCTTTACGGCAAGCGACCTTGCAACGGTAGATGCATCGCAATTTGGAAGAACTGAAAGGAGTTCAGGATCGGAAATCAATGCGTGTTTTACAGATTCTGCAAGTCCACATTTCAATTCGCGCTCTGGAAGCGTTGTAAGAGTGTCGATATCAGCAATGACGAATACGGGGGAATGGAATGCGCCTACCATATTCTTTGCTTCAGGTAAATCAAATCCTGTTTTCCCGCCAGTTGATGCGTCAACCATTGATAAGAGGGTAGTCGGGATATTTATCCAGCTCATGCCGCGCATCCATGTGGCGGCGGCAAAGCCTGTCAAATCGCCTGTGACGCCGCCGCCGAGAGCGATGGCAAAATCGTTTCTGCCAAGGCCTGCTTTTAGAAATGAATTCCAGATCGTTGAGACTGTTGAAATGTCTTTTGTCGCTTCTCCCGCAGGGATGACGCAGCGCGAAACGTCAAATCCGGCATTGATAAGGGATTTTTCCACCGTATCGCCGTAAAGGGGATTTGTGTTTTCATCGGCAACAAGTACGCAGCGTTGGCGTTGCGAAAAGCGAAGTGTTGCGAAAGCGCCGATATTTCTTAAAAGACCTTTACCTACAAAAATATCGCTTGGCTCATCGCCGGAATCAATGTAAAAATGAGTGTTGATACTGCTTGGAAATGAAGCGTAGTGGGATGCTCTTGATTCGAGCAATTTTTCAAATCGTTCTTTTTCGGCGGCAAGGGGACGGGAACCGGACTGACGCGATACGCGTTTCATCAATTCTTCTTTCGGCGTATCAACCATAAAAACCGTACCGAAAGTTTCTGCAATGTTGCGGGCTTGATCGTTGAGCAATGCTCCGCCGCCGAGGGAAATAATACCGCCGTTCAATTGTTGCATTCTGGCATTTGTCGCACTGAGAGAGCTTAATTCTCTTTTCCTAAAACCTTCTTCGCCTTCGCTCTCAAATATCTCAGGTATCGATTTGCCGCCAGAAGCATATGTGATTTCGTAATCCAAATCGGCAAAAGGCAAGAGGAAACGCTTGGCAAGTTTTTTGCCAAGCGTTGTTTTACCACTGCCAGGGGCTCCGTATATAAATACGTTTTTCATGGTTTAAAGATTAGCCTTCAGATTTCAATGTGTTGCGTGCTTCATTTACGCGCATTTTACGTCCGAGAACTTCTTTATCATTCATTGCTGTAATAGCTTTTTCTGCTTCAGCGCGGTTAGGCATGACAACAAAACCAAAGCCTTTTGCACGATTGTTGAAATGGTTTACAACTACACGGGCAGATGTAACCGTTCCGAATTTCTCGAATTCTTTACGAAGGAGATCTTCGGTAAGGTCGTAGCTGAGGTTTCCGGCATAGATTTCAACGCTGCCAGAAGGAATTGCTACGCGTGTAGGACCTGTGCTGGCGGTGGGGTATGCAAACTTGCCGCTCGCCGGGCGCTTGAGGTGTATTGGTTTATTGTTCTTTTTCTTCTTGGAGCAGGCTGCCTTTGTGATAATGATACCCAAAAGCAATCCTACAACAAACGCGCCTGCCATGGCGGCAATTGCGTGAGGAGGACATCCCTTGGCCTTGTCAAGGATCTGCTGGAATGTCATCGCTAGTAGTATTGATTCCATCATTTTGGATTACTCTTTTCTGTTTTTTAGGGATAGGGTTTGCTTACCGCTTCGAACGAGGCTTATAGATATCCATCTAACTTCCTGAAACGAGACGGGTGACGCAACTTGCGCAATGCCTTTGATTCTATTTGGCGGATGCGTTCGCGCGTCACGTTGAACTGTTTTCCGACTTCTTCAAGCGTTCTGGCAAAGCCGTCAAAGAGTCCAAAGCGAAGGCCAAGGACTTGGCGTTCTCTTTCCGATAAGGTGTCGAGGACCTCTTTTAGGCGTTCTTTCAGCAACTGATAAGCCGTCTTTTCGGAGGGATTCTCTGACGTTGTGTCAGGAATGAAATCTCCGTAGGAGGCATCATCGCTATCTCCGACTTTTCCTTGTAGCGAGATCGGTTGCTGAGCCATGCGTTGAACACTCCGTACAAACTCAATCGTTTCGTTCATTTCCACCGATATTTCTTTTTCCGTTGGTTCACGTCCGAGCTTCTGAACGAGTTTCTTCTGCACGCGTGCAAGCTTATTGATAGTTTCAATCATATGCACGGGGATGCGGATAGTACGAGCTTGATCGGCAATGGCACGCGTAGCGGCTTGGCGAATCCACCAAGTTGCATACGTTGAGAATTTGTAACCGCGAGTGTATTCAAACTTCTCTACGGCTTTCATGAGACCCGTGTTACCTTCTTGAATAAGGTCAAGGAAACTGAGTCCACGGTTCATGTACTTCTTCACAATGGAAATGACGAGGCGCAAATTTGCCACGACCATTTTCGTACGTGCTTCTTGTCCTTTCTTTAGAGTTGTACGTAATTCACCGAAAGTCGTTCGGAACTCTTCCGGTGACATCCCAAAACTACTTTCCAATTCTTCAAGTTTCTTTCTGACTTCTTTTAAGTCTGCTTCGCGGCGCTTTGAACTGTGCATCGCCAGCAAATCCTTCTTTTCAGAAAGAAGCGTCATGTATGGAAGGTATATTTCTTCGTCCGCTTCCGAACAAAGAGTTTCGAGAATCTTTTGCTTGAAGTTCAACTCCTTATAAACGGCACACAAATTTTCGCGGGCGTTTTGGACCATCTTTTCCGCTCCAGCGATTTGTTTTTGAGTTGCAGTCTTGCGACTTTTACGAACTTCATTTTGTTTCGCATACGCAATGCGGATGCGTTCTTCTACATCAATCAATTTTTTGCGAAAACCAGGAACAAGTTCCATATAGGCATCGCGGTCGTCTTCAAAGCTGTCATTGACGACGCGATCGAAACGTTCTGTCGAATCCTTCGCTTCAAGTTTGTTTAGAAGCTTGATGTACTTTGAAGGCGTGAAAGCAAATCTGTTGAACATATCCTTGATTTTGCTTTCGGCTTCTTCAATCTGTTGACAGATGTCTTGTTCCTCTTCCTTCGAAAGAAGGGGAGTTCTCGCCATTTGCGTAAGATACATTTTAATCGGATCGTCAAAAAACTCGCGAGAGTTGCGAAGTTTGCTGTCGCTTTGACGGTCCTTGCGCGATAAAAAGTCTTCTACATCATCAGACGGAATGACATTTACATCAAGGCGGGTCAAGATGTCTGTATAATCCTTCAACATCTCTTCGTCCGCAGATGCGATAATCTGAATCAACTCGTCGTATGTAATGTAGCCGCCGTTCTTTTCAGAACGCTGTTTTGCTTCTTGGAGAATTGAGTTTCTCTCGTCTTCACCCAACATTCCGTATCCGCCAAAGGATGGAGACAATTCATCGTCGAAATCATGCGGCGGATAAGGATAGTCGCTATCAAGACCGATTCCGATATCGTCAGGATTTGGAATATCGTCATCATCCGTTATATGACCTTCGTCCAAATCATCGGAATTCTCGCCGAAATTCATGATAGAATCAAGCTGAATATCCGCTTCCTCTTCAACTTCAGAAGGATTGAATTCCTCTTTGCGGCGCATTTTATCTTGTGCTTCAAATTCATTTTCAATTTCTGCAAAATCAGAAACGGGAACAGGTTCTATTTCTTTTTTCTTCCTGGGCCTGCCTCGGGTTGCTGTAGGGGCTGATGGCTCTTTCTTTTCCTGAATCTCGTCTTCAGATTTTTGCTTCTTTGTTTTTTTAGCCTTTGCTTGAGGAACCTTTTCTTCCTTAGTTTCTTTTTGAGAAGAGGTTACTTTTTTTGCAACAGCCTTATCTTTTTTCGGTGTTGTTTTTTTTGTTTCCACGGATTTTGAGGTGTTTTTTTTGACGGCCATCTTCTCTCCTTAATATATAGCCTTTTTGTCAAGAGAAAATTTTAGCAAAGTTTTTTTTTAGTGTCAATATATCGTGATTTTTTTTATTTTTTATCGAAAAATTCTTTTGACGTTTTTGCGACTACGGGAGAGAGAAATATGAGGGCGATAAGGTTTGGTAACGCCATAAGCCCGTTAGAAATGTCGGCAATGCCCCAGACTACGGAAATTGTCAAATACGGCCCTATGAAGATGAATGCGATATAGACGGATCTAAAGAGGAGAAGTATTTTTTTTCTTTTCGTCCCAATAAGATATTCAAGGCATTTTTCGCTATAGAAGTTCCAACCGAGGATTGTCGTGAAAGCGAGAAAAATCAAAGAAGACATCAACAGGAACGGTGCGATTTCCTTTCCGTGCGGCAAGAATGAAAGCCCACGTACAAACGCTTCAACGGTTACATTTATTCCTTCAAGTTTTAAGGCGGGGTCGTGCGCTCCTGAGATTACTATTGCAATTCCGGTCATTGAACAAATGATGATCGTGTCGAGAAAAACACCGGTCATTGAAACTAATGCCTGTTTGACAGGTTCGTTCGTTTGGGCGGCGGCAGCGGCGATTGGCTCAGTTCCAAGACCTGCTTCGTTGGAAAAGATGCCTCTTGCGACACCTTTTTGAAGGGCTACGAAAAGCGAACCTATTGCTCCGCCTGTAAATGCCGCGGGATTGAAGGCCGCCTGAACAATCGTTGAAATGGCACCAGGTATTTTTTCAATGTTGCCAAGAAGAATCAAAAGGCACAATCCTATATATGCCGCTGCCATAAAGGGAACGATTACCATTGAAACCTTTGCGATTCTTTTCAGTCCTCCAATTACCACGAGCGCCGTACAAAGTGTGATGATTGCACCGGAAATCATTGCGGAAGGAGAATACGCCGTTCCAAAAATCACGATTCCAGACGTTAAATCATTTGGATTAAAGCATGGATCGAACACGCGCTGGACTGATGAGGTAATCCCGTGGATTTGTACAAAAGTACCCGTTCCAAATAGGCCTGCGATAACGCCGAAGACGGCAAAGATTACGGCAAGAGGCTTCCATTTCTTCCCCAAGCCTTTTTCGATGTAGTAGAAGGGGCCACCTAAAATACGTCCATCTCTGAGACGTTCACGGTATTTCACCGCGAGCAGGGCTTCTGCATATTTTGTCGCCATTCCAAAAAATGCCGCAACGACCATCCAGAAAAGGGCACCAGGGCCTCCCGTGCAT
>JAGCMU010000064.1 GCA_017646325.1 Kiritimatiellia bacterium | reverse complement strand
GAAAATATTGATATGGTGACAGACACAATGTCAATATTAATGATGAATGAATGATGAATAATGAAGAATTTTGGTGGATTTTGTAGGCAGTTTGACAGTAGAAAATGTTTACGAGTTTGACAGTTTGACAGTTTTAATGGTAGGGCGGTCGCCCCGCGACCGCCGAAAATGTTGATATGGTGACAGACACGATGTGGGGAACGGGAGGGCGAAAAGTCCCCGCGACTGTCGAAAATATTGTTTTTAAATTTGAGGTATTGACTTATTCCGTCTTTTTTTGTAAAATACTCTCCATCCTGTGACCGTCTTAGGAGATTTTCTCCCCGTTGCGGGCGTCCGCCAGTTTCTGCGGATGTATTACTCGCTCTACTCGTAAGAGAGGGGATAGAGTCGGCGGTTACCAACGTAAATGTATTAAAAAAGGTAAAATATCATGGCACAAATTGATAAGTCCGCCATCCGTCAGCAATTCCAACGTCACGATCGTGACACCGGGTCATGCGAAGTTCAAGTCGCAATTCTTTCCAAGGAAATCGCATACCTTACCGAACACCTCAAGGTTCATAAAAAAGATAATTCTTCTCGTTATGGTTTGATTCGCAAAGTTGCAAACCGCCGTAAACTCCTTGATTACCTCAAGCGTGAAAATGAAGAATCTTACAAGAAGCTCATCAAGGATCTCGGCCTCCGCCGCTAAGTAAACAGATCGGAATTCCTATAATGGAAAATTCTAAAAAATTCACTATCGATATTGCGGGGACACCACTCGTAATAGAGACCGGTGTGCTTGCTTTGCAGGCCGCTGGTGCAGTGACTGTTTCGTATGGCGATTCAACCGTGTTTACCGCCGTTACGAAAACAGATACTCCTCGCGAAGGGATTGACTTCTTTCCTCTTCAATGCGAATATCGTGAAAAGTTTTACGCAGCAGGCAAGTTCCCAGGCGGATTTTTCAAACGTGAAGCACGTCCGACTTCCAAGGAAATTTTAACCGCCCGCATGTGCGATCGTCCGATTCGTCCATTGTTCCCTGACGGATATTATAACGACGTTCAGGTCAATACGACGCTTTTCCAAACAGATTGCACACGCGATGCAGACTTCCTCGCCGTTAACGCAGCTTCTGCCGCACTTCATATTTCCGACGTTCCGTTCATGGGGCCAATCGGATGTGTTCGTATCGGCCGCGTTGACGGGGACTGGGTGATAAACCCGACGCACGAACAGAGGGCGAAGAGAGATATCGATCTTCTTTACGCCGGTATTCGTGGCAAATTCCTCATGATGGAAGGTTCTGCTGCAGAAATTTCTGATGAAGATTTTATCGCCGCCTTAAAGCGTGCACACGAAGAAGTTGAAAAGATTATCGACCTCCAAATTGAAATGCGTCGTAGTCTTGGTCTTCCAGACAAGGAAATCGTTGACATCCCTCAGCCAGCAGACAAGATGGACTTTATGCGTGCTGAGCGCGGTGCTGATTTGGCGGAAGCTCTTCTCATCAAGGGTAAGCTTGAACGCCAGTCTAAGGTTTCTGAAATCAAGGCCGACCTTCTTAAAAAGGTTTCTGAAAAGTGGCCGGAAGTTGACGAAGTCGGTTTCGTCCACCTCTTTGACGCCCTCGAAATTGAAACGGTCCGTAACAACGTTCTTGAACGCGGCTTGCGTATTGACGGTCGCGGCCAGCACGAAGTCCGTCCTCTTTCAGCTCAAGTTGGCATTTTCCCACGCCTTCACGGTAGCGCTATCTTCTCTCGCGGCGAAACACAGTCTTTTGCAACTGTAACACTCGGCACGAAGAAGGATGCTCAAGAACTTGATTCTGTAACGGGCGGCCCGGCATCAACTCGTTTCATGCTTCACTACAACTTCCCTCCTTATTGTACGGGTGAAGTTGGTCGTCTCGGTTCTACCGGACGTCGTGAAATCGGTCACGGTGCACTTGCTGAACGTTCTATCGCGGAAGTTCTCCCAGATGATTTCCCATATTCAATTCGTGTAGTTTCCGAAATCATGGGATCTAACGGATCTTCTTCAATGGCGTCAATTTGTAACGGCTGTCTCGCTCTTATGGATGCAGGCGTTCCTTTGAAGCGTACCGTTGCAGGTATTTCCGTCGGTCTTTTCACGAATGCCGATCAGTCAAAGAAGGTTCTCGTTACCGATATTCTCGGTGCAGAAGACCACTGCGGCGATATGGACTTCAAGGTTGGCGGTACTCGCAAGGGTATTACGGGCTTTCAGGTTGACCTCAAGCTTCGCGGTCTTACATGGGACCTCGTTGAAGGTGCAATCAAGGCCGCTCACGATGCCCGCCTTAAAATCATCGACTTCATGGAAACGGTTCTCCCGGCTCCTCGTCAAGAGCTCAACAAGTACGCTCCTCGCATTGAAACGGTCAAGATTCCTGTCGATAAGATCGGCGCTCTCATTGGTCCTGGCGGTGCTCACATCCGTGAAATCACAGAGACGACCGGAACGCAAATCGACATCGAGGAAGATGGAACAGTTTCAATCTTCGCAACATCTGCCGAATCTATGGCAGCCGCGAAGAAGGAAGTTTCAGCGCTCACTGCAGAAGCGGAAGTCGGCATGATTTACGAAGGTGTTGTGACGGGTACGAAGGATTTCGGCGCGTTTGTTGAAATTCTTCCTGGCAAGGAAGGTCTCTGCCATATCAGCGAACTTTCCGACCGCCGCATTCCAAGCGTAGACACCGTGTGCAAGGTTGGCGATAAGATTCGCGTCAAGTGCATTGGTATTGACGAGCGTGGCCGCATCAAGCTTTCACGCAAGGAAGCAATGCAGGAAGCGGATGCCGCAGCCAACTAAGTAATTTCAAATTACTTCATAAAGTAAAAGAGGAGAAAAATCTCCTCTTTTATTTTTTTTATTGTAAAGATTGCCTTTGTTGTTTTTCGTCAAAAATATTGATTTCCTTATGCTTTTTTGATAGAATAGTTCCTCAAAATTTTTTTCGAGAAAGGTATAGAAATGACAATTGAAAAGAAAAATGTGAGTTCTTGTGTTGTAGAACTTTCCATCAAGGCAGAAAAGGCCGAGTTTAAGCCGGCTTACGATAAGGTTGAAAAAGAATATTTCAAAAATGCTTCCCTTCCAGGTTTCCGCAAGGGAAAAATTCCCGCATCATTGATTCGTACGAAATTTGCTTCTGCCATCAAGCGTGATGCAACGGAAGAGATTTTCCAAGATCTCGTAAAGAAGGCTGTTGCACAGGAAAAGATCGATTTCCTCGCAGTTACCGGAATTGACAACGTTGAGCTTACGGAAGAATCCTTTTCCGTTACCTGCAAGATTGATGTAAGGCCTGAAATCAAGTTGCCGAAGTACACTGGTCTTGCCGTTGAAAAGGTTGATACAACCGTTACGGATGAGCAGATTGAAAGCCACATCGCATCATATCGCAAGATGAACGCGAAATATGAAATGGCTAAAGAAGGCGACATCGTTGAAAAGGGCGACTTTGTTACATTCAGCTTCTCCGGCGTTATGAACGACAAGGCTAAAACGCCAGTTAAAGACGTCGTTCCTGAAGAAGTTGCCAAGAATTTTGCTGAACGCGAATTTTTCTGGGTGAGCGCAGGCGAAGAGGATGAAAAGGGCATTCCAGGCTTTGCAGAAGCCGTACTCGGAATGAAGGCCGGCGAAACGAAGGAAGATATCAAGGTGAAATTCGGTAAGGATGTCGACGCATCAATTGCAGGCAAGACTGTCCTTTACACGATCAAGATTGATTCCTTCCGCAAATGCTTCCCTCCAACGGATGAAGACATCATCAAGGAAATTCCAGACGTAAACACGATGGATGAATTCCGCGCTCTCCTCCGCAAGACGATGGAAGATAACAAGAAAGCACAGGCAAAGCGCGTTCAAGAAGATTCAATCATCGAATCTTTGTTGAAGGCAAAGGGTGCTGATTTTGAAGTTCCTCAATCTCAAGTTTACGAAGCTCAAGTTTCTGTTTATGAGAAATATGTGAAGAGCTCGCGTGAAAACGGTATGAGCGATGCAGACATTGAAAAGGCAAAGAAGGAAATGTTTGACAGCGCCCGTGAGTTTGCTGAAAAGCAGGTTCGTATGGCATACCTCTTCGCAAAGATTGCCGAAAAGGAAAATATCGAACCTACCGACGAAGACGTCAAGAAGTTTGTAACAGAAAATTACGAAGACAAGAGTGCAGATATCGACAAGGTTATTGAGTTTATGACCCAGACGGGAAGAATCAATTCTGTCAAGTCGTTCATAATCAATCAAAAGGTTGTTGAATTCCTCTTGTCAAAGGCCAAGTAATCAGTTGATTCTTGAAGAAGGGTAAGAATGAATATGGAAAAATCTTATTTGGTACCTGTTGTTGTCGAGCAAACTTCCCGCGGCGAGCGTTCATACGACATTTACTCTCGCTTATTGCAGGACCGCATTATTTTCATCAGCGGCGAAGTCCGTGATGAAATGGCAAATGCAATTGTCGCGCAGCTCCTCTTTCTTCAGGCTCAAGATCCAAAGAAAGAAATTTCTGTTTACATCAACTCCCCGGGCGGCAGCGTTACGGCAGGGCTTGCAATTTACGACACAATGCAGTTCGTAACTTGCCCTGTCGCAACGTATTGCATCGGGCAGGCCGCATCGATGGGTGCAATCCTTCTTACAGCGGGAGCAAAGGGTAAGCGTTATGCGCTTCCCAATGCCCGCATTATGATTCATCAGCCGTTGGGCGGCGCGCAAGGTCAGGCAAGCGACATTGAAATAACGGCTCGCGAAATCCTTCGTTTAAAGGATCGTCTCAACGAAATCCTTTCCACGCATTCAGGTAAAACAATGGAAGAATGTGTTAAGGATACTGACCGCGATCACTTTATGAGTGCCGACGAAGCGTGTGCATGGGGTCTTATCGACAAGGTTTTAGTCCCCGATAACGGCAAGGCAAATTCAAAAAAGAAGTAATTTATGGCTCGCAAGAAAAATACTGACGAAATCGAAGTGCATTGTTCTTTTTGCGGGGAAGTTTCCACAGAAGACAATATGTTTGTGCCTGGGGTGAACGGCGCGACTATTTGTGAATCTTGCGTAAAAAGTTTAGGAGACATGCTTTCGCGCGTGTCGCCGAATTACAAGCGCATGCAGAAGGCGGATGTTAAAAAGTATGCAAAGAGAATGATGCCGACGCCGCCGCCTTCGGAAATCAAAGAATTTCTCGATAGATACATCATTGGCAACGAGCATACGAAAAAGGTGTTGTCGGTAGCAGTGCACAATCACTATCGCCGATTGGAAAATATGAATTCCATGGCCATATCAAAAGATATCGGCGATGTTGAAATCGAAAAGTCAAACATTCTTCTTATCGGGCCTACCGGCTCTGGCAAAACACTTTTTGCAAAAACATTGGCAAAGATGCTCGATGTGCCTTTCGCTATTGGCGATGCCACTACATTGACGCAGGCAGGGTACGTCGGTGAAGATGTTGAAAATGTCGTGCGCTATTTAATTCAAAATGCCGACGGAGATTTGGAGTGGGCAAAGCGCGGCATTATCTATATCGACGAAATTGACAAGATCGCTTCTAAAACAGATAACGTTTCAATTACCCGCGACGTTTCCGGAGAGGGCGTTCAACAGGCTTTGCTCAAGGTGCTGGAAGGTACCATATGCCGCGTTCCTCCGAAGGGCGGGCGCAAACATCCTGATCAGGAATATCTCGAAATCGACACGTCCCACATCCTCTTTATTTGCGGCGGCGCGTTTGTCGGTCTTGACAAGATAATTAAAAACCGTTCAGGAAAGACTGTCATCGGATATAACTCAACAGATGTGAAAGAGGATTCTTCTTCTCAGGTGACAGATGACAATTTGTTTGATGATGTCCAGCCGGAAGATCTCATCAAGTATGGATTGATCCCTGAATTTACCGGTCGCTTGCCTGTAATCGCTTCGATGAAGGAACTTGATGAAGACGCTCTTGTGCGAGTTCTTTCAGAGCCGAAGAATTGCTTGATCAAGCAGTATCGTAAATTGCTTTCAATGGAAAATGTTGATTTGCAATTTGAAAAAGACGCATTGCGTGAAATCGCCAGGGCGGCTATCAAGCGTAAAACAGGCGCGCGCGGACTTCGCGCAACGCTTGAAAAGATTATGATGGAAATTATGTATGAAGCTCCAGACAATCCTGAAAAGCGCAAGATTGTGATAACGGCAGACTTTGTGCGAAAAAATGCTTAAAACAAAGGCGGCAAAAATGTCGGCAACGGTAACTCTTTTACGTGCGAAATTACATCGAATCCGTGTTACTCAAGCTAACCTTGAGTATACGGGCTCGCTTACGGTTGACAAGGATATAATGGATGCGGCAGGGCTTTACGACAACGAAAAAATCCTCTGCGCGAACGTTGATAACGGCGAGCGTTTTGAAACGTATGTAATTCCCGGTCCGCGCGGTTCAAAGGTGTGTTGTTTGAACGGGGCCGCTGCATGGAAAGGCAAAGTGGCAGATCGTCTTATTGTAATGGCCTGGGCTCAGGTCCCGACAGAAGAGGCGCCTATTTTTACACCAAATGTTGTAGTGTTGAATGAAAGTAACGATATTGTGGTAATCGGGAAAAATCCGGCGCAAAAAGAATGATGGGATTTCCTACTTATCGATCGATACTAAAACTTGTTTGGCCTTTAGCTATCGGTATGGCCAATAACGCGGTGATGCAATTTGTGGACCGCGTTTTTCTTTCTCAGGAATCGGAACTTTCTTTGGCTGCCGTTTTTCCCGCTTCCATGCTCTCTTGGGTGTTTGTGGGATTTTTTCAATCGGTGGTGGCGTATTCCGGTGCATTTGTGGCGCAGTATAAAGGCGCCGGCGATAACGATGGGAGTGTGCGAAGTTATTTTGTGGCATTGGTGATGGGATTGATTTCGGGCTTGTTGTGTTGGGCGTTGATAATACCGGGCAATACGGTTTTTGCTCTTGTCGGACACACGGGCGATTTGTTGAAATATGAGCAAACGTATTATACGATTGTAATGTTTGGGTCGATAGCTTTGTGTCTGTCAACTGCATCGCAATGTTATTTTACGGGGCTCGGGTTTACCCGTTCTGTTTTTTGGGTGAACGTGTGCGGCAATGTGTTGAATATTATTTTGGATGCGATTTTAATTTTCGGATGCGGGCCAATCCCGTCATACGGAATTGCGGGGGCTGCAAGTGCGACAGCGTTGGCGCAAACAGCACAATTTTTGATTTTGTGGAATATGGCGTTGCGTCGTGATGAGATAGGTTCTTTTACAAATCTTTTACGCATCGGCAGGAAAGGGTTTGCCGAGTTGTTTTCACGGATGTTGCGCTTCGGCGTGCCTTCTGGATTATATACGATATTGAATATGGTGTCTTTTACGATATTCGTTTTTCTCACTTCAAAATTCAACGTGAATGAATTGGCGATATCAAATGCCGTTTTTTCCGTGGCGTATTTGTTGATGGCTCCGTTAGAAGGGTTTGCGATCGGTGCGGAAACTTTGGTCGGGCAGTTCCAGGGAGCAGGCAATGCTTCGTATGCGAAGAAGGCGGGAAACAGGACGATTATTCTTGCGGTCGGATATTCGATTTTCATGTCGATTGTCGTCCTTGCCTTTCACGAGCCGATACTTTCGTTGTTTATGGGTTCGGAATCCTCTCTTAATGTCCCGGAAATGTTTTCATTGGGATTTACTCTTTTCATCATGATGACCACGTGGCAATGTTTTGACGCGATAGACATCACTTCGGGCGGCGCGCTCAAAGGGGCGGGGGATACGAAATTCATAATGATGTGGATGTTTTTCTGTGCGTTTTTAGTGTGGTTGCCATTGGTGTTTTTCGTTTATTATAATTATCGGACGATGCCAATGATGTGGGCGACGCAAATCGTGTACATTGTAATAATCTGTATCGGCACGTCTATCAGATGGTGTAGAGGATATTGGAAGAAAATAAAAATTTTAGAAAAATAGACATGGTAATTTTTTGAGGAGAATATAGTATGAGTCAATTGATTGTGTTTTCGGTTGTTTTGTCGATATCTGTTGTCGCGACTTTTGCGGCGACGTTTATTTTCGTCAGCAAGAGAAGCGTGGCGGGCGGCGGCGAAAAAGACGAGGTCTTTAGACAAAGGCTTCAAGACAAGGAAGAGGCTTGTCAAAAATTGATAGCGGCGGAAAAAGATGCATGTAAAAGGGCTCTTGCAGAAAAAGAAATTGCATGCAATAAGATGCTGGAAGAGAAAACGCGAGAGTGCACTCAAAGGATTGCCGATAACAATCGTCAAATTGAAACTATTCTTAAAGAACGGGAAAAGCGGTTTGAAGAGGCGACAAGAACACTTCAGGAAAAATTTTCTGTCCTTGCAGAAGAGAAACTTAAAAATTCCGCAGAGGGGTTGTCTCTATTGAATCAGAAAAATCTTAATGAAGTGATAAAGCCTTTTAAGGACGAAATAGATCGCTTCCGGGTCGCTTTTGAGTCTAATAAGGAACAGCAGATAAAAAACAAGGCGAGTTTTGAACAGGCTATCAACGATCTTGGCAGGCAGACAATGCAAATCGGCGATGAAGCAAAGAATCTCGTAAAGGCTTTGAAGCGCGATCCGAAGAAGCAGGGCAATTGGGGGGAATTGGTTCTCACGAATATTTTGAGCGCGGCAGGGCTCACAGAGAACAGGGATTATCTGACGCAAGAATATGAAAATGACGAAAAGGGCAATAGGCTTTTCCCCGACGTTGAATTCCTTTTGCCAAATAACGAAAAGTTATTGATCGATTCAAAAACTTCTTTGACCGCATACCTCAAATATATGGAAACAGAGAATGAGGAAGAAAAGAAAAAGGCTCTTGCCGACCACGTAAACTCCGTTAAAAGACACATGGAAGAATTGGCCGAGAAGGACTATCTTAAAAAGGTTCGTGGATCTCAAAGTTATATTTTGATGTTCATTCCGAATGAAAGCAGTTATCTCCTCGCTATGGAAAATGCGCCTTCTCTTGCGATGGAGGCTTTCAAACGCCATGTGATTATAGTTAATCCGACGACGCTTCTTCTCTGTTTGCAGATTGTCGCCCTTTTGCGTTCGCGCGAAGCTCAAAATGAAAATGCCGAGAAAATTTCAAAAAGCGCCGCAAAAATGTATGAAAAATTCGTAAATTTCGCAAAGTCGTTCATTGATATCGGCAAGAATATCGACACCCTAAAAGGGACGTATACGACAGCTTACGGTCGTTTGTGCGAAGGTAACGCTAATGTTATTAAGCAACTTGAATCACTCAAAGACATGGGAATTGTTACGGCGCATCAAATACCTCAAAAGATTTTGGAAGCGGCTCAAGTGACGAATGACGATGAGCAGATTTCGTCGTAAAAAAGACGTGTTATCCATCATAAAAAAAGAGGGGTAAAAAAAACAAAAGAACCCTTTACCTCGCGATGATATTTTGGTATAATGAAGGTGATTTTTAGGGTGGCTTTTTGTAAAGCTGAATAAAAAATGACAGAAATATTAAAAAATTTGATAAACAAGGCGTACTTCGCGTTGATACTTTGTTGTATTGGCGGATGTATGGTGTTGGATGTTTTAGAAGGACAGGAAAAAGCTGATAACGTTGATCCTGATGTTCTTGCTACTTATTTTGACGGGCCAAAAGTTCGTCCTGGCGTAGCTTTGGCTATTTCAGTAACTGCAACAGGAACTATTGGAGCAGCTTCGCAACAGTATTTCGTTGACGCCGAAGGATACATCACAATGGAATTGGTGGGCAGAATAAAATGTGATGGTCTTTCTCTCGTTGCATTGCAGGAAAAGGTTACTGCGGCATACAAGGAATATTTCCTCGAGCCTCATGTGACGGCGACATTTATTTACCAGCCAGGCGCGAATATGGTTTCGCCATGGGGAACGGTTACAGTTCTTGGCGAAGTTGGCCGTCCAGGTCCAGTTGACGTTCCTGCCACTATGGATTTAAGAGTTACGCGCGCATTGCAGCTTGCCGGCGGAGCAACCTCAATTGCAGATAAGCGTAGAGTTCTCGTTACGCGTTGCGATAAGGATGGCAATCAAACGAAGACGCGCATCAATCTTAATGAAATCGGAGAAGATGGTCGCCCAGATAAGGATATGCTTTTAAAGGCGGGGGATGTTATTTGGGTTCCAATGTCTTGGTATTAATTTTAATAGGAGATGTTTGAGATATGAAAAACGGATATGCAAAAATGATTTTTGGAGCAGTGATGGTTTTCGCCGCTTCTGTCTTTGCTGCTATGCCAAGTAGTGAGTGGCGTGCCAAGATTGGCGATTGTGCTCAAGACGTTTCTATCTTAAAGGCTACTATCGTACAGCTTTCCCCTGAAGATCAGATGGCATTTATCGCAGCGGTAAATGATGCCATTTCAAAAAAGCCAGCCTCAAATGAAGCTCGTGCAGCGGCATTTTATGAAGCAAACCGCGCGGCCTTGTTTTCATTGGCAAAATCAAACAATCTCGGAAATGCTCTCGCTGAAATTTTTGCAACCGTCCCTCCAGAATATTTGACGGTTCTCAACGAAAGATTTGCAAGCGAAGTATTCAAGCGCAATCCTAATTCTCCTATAAGCGATTCTGATTTTGAACGAATCGCGGCAAGCACGATGGCAAAGATCGTTTCGCGTTCTGAAAAGACGGAGAATGCATCGGTCCGTCAAACTTTTGCAGTCATCATGTTTGTTCGTGCTTCTGGCGGATCCCCTGCAAATTTGGGCGAAACTCTCACATCGATGATGTCAGACAAGGAAGCGGCTAAAACGGCTATGAATGATTGGGTAAAGCCGGCTCTTGAAGAAGGGGACAAGAAGAATTACAATGCAATGCTTGGTGATGCTGGCGTTCCTGTGGAAGACGAACCAGATCACGCTGTTGTTTTGAGAATGATGCCTTATTCCAATACGGGCGATTCTCTCTTGGAAGATTTGAGAAACCTTTCTCCGTCAAAGGGTGTTTCCGCGGCAAAAATCGGCGGTACGCTGTTTTCTTCTCCTGATTCGACTTCATTGTCGTATGGAGATGCATTGGGCGATCCATTGTTTAGAGTACCTCGTGGATATCGTGGTCAAAAGATCAAGGTATGGAGTAGGTAAGAAAGATTTTCTAATATGAAACGGTTTTATTTATCATTACTATTTAGCATGGCATCAGTTGCTGTAATGGCGGCTGGTGGTTCCATTGCTGATAAGCCGGCGGGTTTCCGCTTCTTCAATCGTCATTTGACGATTAAGCCATACGTCTCTTTATCTTATTCGTATGACTCAAATGTTGATACCGATAAATCGGAAGAGGCAGATAGCATCTTTCTCGTAAGCCCTGGCGTTGATTTTGAGTGGAACGGGGACAGGTGGTCTCTCGCTGGTGGCGTATTCTACAATTACCGCCACTTCTGCAAGTACTCTGATGAATTGGGCTCTGACGGATATGGTGAAAACTTGAAGTTTGCCTGGACGACCTCCGAACAGAATGAAAAGGGATGGAGCTTAATTCTTGCTGAGCGTTATGCGTTTATTTCTCAGTCTGATGGTCTTAATAGCGGAAGTGGTCGCGGTATTTGGAGAGATCGCGAAACGGTGAATTTCTCTGGCGCTATTCAGCGTCGCTTTACGGAGCGTTGGCATGCAAGTCTTTCAGGTCAATACGATTGGCTTGACTATAAAAATTCTTCCGAGTATTATCCTTTGTACGGATGGAGCCAATATGCAGTTGGTTTAGAAGGTGGTTATGCTGCAACTCCTTGGACGGATTTCCTCCTTTCAGGTGGATATTCTTCCTACAATCGCAACGAATCAAGTCGTAACGACAGCGATACTCAAACATGGACGCTTCAAGGTGGTATTGGTACTCACGCCACTAAGAATATCACGTATCGTGTCTTGATGGGTGCTTCCTGGCTCGATTGCGGCGGCAAGTCAAGTGCTGATGTAGGCTGGACTTATTCCTTGTCTTCAAAATGGCGTTTGCGTCGTCAATGGCAGTTGTCCGCTGTAGGACGTAGCTACTACCAGCCATCTGAGTACAACATCGGCTCTGCAATAAAGGTATATTCTCTTTCATTTGGTGTTTCTTACTTGACATTAGGCGACCGTTTAACCTTGACGGGTGACGTAGCTATGCGTATGGAAGATACCGTTTATGCCGAAAGAGCGGCGTACGATTATTCTGAATTTATCGTTTCTGCCCGTCTTGGTGCAACGTATACCATCAATCGCTGGATGTCGGTTTTTGCTAACGTTCTTTGGGAAGATAATTCTTGCGATGAAAAGGATTACTACGATTACAACCGTGTTCGTGGTACAATCGGTCTTCGCTTCCACTATTAAACTTCATAAAGGCGACTTTTTCGATGGTGCGATAAGATGTTTCAAAAATTTGCAACGAAGTATGGTTTAGCGTCTCATCTCGGTATCTTAGCGGTATTGCCAATTGCCTTGATGCCATTTTTAAGTATAGAAAATTTATGTAAAGCTGTTTTTTGGTTCGTAGGCATTGCTGTTATTTGGATATTTTTCGAACCGTCTTTGCGTAAAGGCGAGCGTCTTTCTCAAGCAAGAGAACGTGTAAGGAAAAGTGTTTTATTAAGTCCTATCAGTTGGTTTTTAGGTTTTTGGGTGGTGTTTTCCTTTGCTCAGTACATGAACAATGGCGTATCCCTTTTTTATGAATCGGAAAGTGCAAAGTGGTTAATTAAAGATGCCGTTTTAGGATTGCCTGCTTCTGCCGGTAATGAAGGAATGGTTTTATTTATGATTAGCGTTGTCGCCTCCATTTTTATAATTGGCGTTTTTTATGCTCTCGGATACAATGCCAGAATTTGTTGTGGAGTCGCATATTGTTTTATATCTGG
Organism: Kiritimatiellia bacterium; assembly: GCA_017646325.1. GTDB lineage: Bacteria > Verrucomicrobiota > Kiritimatiellia > RFP12 > UBA1067 > RGIG9934. Next base: position 3 of record JAGCMU010000064.1, on the reverse strand, counting down.
ATT
>JAGCMU010000063.1 GCA_017646325.1 Kiritimatiellia bacterium | reverse complement strand
GGGGGATGGGAAAGTCACGCTTTGGAGCATGAGCTTTCGGCGATTGATTCTACAATCACGCATGGAGCAGGTCTTGCGGTTGTGATGCCGTCGTGGATGCGTTATGTTTGGCGTAAAGATCCGTCGCGATTCCTGTCTTTCGGCCGCGGTGTTTTCGGAATTGTTCCTGAAGACGATTCTGAAAAGGCAAAGGAAAAGGCTGTCTTGGATACGATTGAAAGGCTGCAATCGTTTTTCATTTCTATCGACATGCCAAAGTCTCTTAAAGAATTCAATCTCGACGTTTCGTGTATTGACAGGTTGCTTGAGGGATTGGAAAAAAGCAAGGGGCGTGTTTTTGGCGCATTTTTGAAGCTTAATCCAGACGACGCCCGAAATATTTATCTCGATGCGTTTAAGTAATAATGAGTTGTAATGAAGTAACTAATTAATCTTATGCAAAATTATTTTGATTTAGTCGCTAAAAATATCAGTAACCTTGATGCCGAAAATGCGAGAATGCAATTGAGGCGAATGGTTCGGGAAATGCGCTTTTTTCAAAGCGTATTTCAAACTCTCAATGAGGGGATTTTAGTTATCGATCCATTGGGTTCGTTACTGTATGCGAATGTCGCCGCCGAAAAAATAGCGTCGTTCAGTGCGGATAAATCAAGAGGAAAGCATGTTTCGAAAATCATGCCGGACTGGAATTGGCCTTCTATTCTGGGTACGGAAACAAAGGACGAAGGATGGCTTAGGGCGTCTGAACGCGAAATCGAGGTTGATTATCCAGAGCGGAAAATACTTTCTGTTTCGCTCCTTCCTGCCGATGATGGCGTAAATGTTGCCATTATCCGCGATATAACTTCTCAACGCGCGCGCGAGGCTGATGCGTTGGAGTTGGGTAGAACGGATGCCGTACGCGAATTGGCATCTGGTGTTGCGCATGAAATCGGCAATCCTTTGAATGCTTTGTCTCTTAACCTTCAACTCCTTCAACGCGAATTTAAGAAGGAAGAAAATGTCGAGAAGCGTGAAAGGTTGTTGTCGGATATTGAAATTGCGTTGAATCAGGTGAAGAGAATAAGTTCAATCAATAAGAGTTTTTTGAATGCGCTTCGCCCCGTCAAGCCGAATTTCATGGCTGGAAGTCTTGCAGATCCTTTAAAACATACGTTGGCGGAATTAAAGACGCTTCTTGAAAGTCGAGATATTCGCGTGTGTTTGAGTTTGCCGCCTGCATTGCCGTCTGTGATGCTTGATTCAGAGCAAATGCAGCAGGTGTTTTTCAATTTGATAAAAAATGCCCTTGAAGTGATGAAGGACGGGAGTGAACTTGAAATAACCCTTTCAAGCGATGACGAGGTCGTTACGGCATCTTTTAAAGACAATGGAACAGGGATGACAAGTGATACACTTGCGACGATTTTTGAGGCGTATAAAACGACTAAATCGAGCGGCAATGGTCTTGGGTTGATGGTTTCTAAAAGAATCGTTCGCTCTCACGGCGGAAATATTGATGTTGAAACGAAAGCAGGCGAGGGGACTCGCTTCATGGTTCATATTCCAAGAATATCAAAACGCGTGCGTCGGTTAAACGCCAAGTAATAAGCGGTATGAATGGTAAAACAAAAATACCTGTAGTTTTTGCATTTGACGAAAATTATGTTTTGCCGGCTTCCGTGGCGATTAGTTCTCTCGTGGAAAAAGCCAAGGAAGATGTTGAATACGAAATTATTGTGTTGCATGAAGGATTGAGTGAAAGTGTAAAACGGGAGTTTGAAAAAATATCGCCGATTAAATGGATTGGCGTGCCAAAGAAAGCGATCAATGGTTTCCCGTGTGGTTGGAGTGGTCGGGCAACGTGGTTTCGGATAATGATAGCGGAACTTCTCGAAGGGTATAAGCGCGTTATTTGGAGTGATGTCGATGTTCTTTTTTGCGATGATATTTCAGAAGCTTTTTCGATGGAAATGAATGGCGCTCAATGGGCGGGAGTTTACACCGGGTTAAATGGAGTTGATGAAAAACTGTATGAGGGAAGAAAGGGGCTTTATCTTCCGGGATTTATGGTTGTTGATTTGAATTCTTGGAAAGATATGTGTTTTTGGGAGAAAGCGCAAGCGTTCGTGAAGGAACATTTTTCGGATTTAAAGTCATACGATCTCGATGTTTTGAATATGGTCGCTCAAAAGAAAGAATCCATTCCCTTGAAATATTGCGTGTTTGAACGATTGGTTGACAATGAAGATTTCCATACTGTTCCAGAGTATGCGTTTTTGCGGGATTTTTATTCGGACGAGGAAATTGAAAATGCGCGAAAGAAGCCTGCAATAATACATTATGCAGGGCCCGGCATGAAAATATGGTTGAGAAGATTGAGGGATATGCACGAAGATTATCGTAATGCTGTAATAAAATCGCCGTTTTGGGATGAAGATAGGGAGAAGTCTTCTTTGAGGAGTTTTTGGAAGTATTTTGTAAATACATTGAAGTATTTTGCAACGCGTAACATCAAGTTCCGTAGACAGGCGGGAATTTACAAGCGGGCGGTGTTTTCATGAAAAAGATTTTATATATAACGTTTTTCGATCCACGCAACGTATCTTCTGGTACGGAACAAAGAACGTACCGTTTATGGAACAAATTAAAGGACGAAGGGGAAGTTTTTACGCTTGTTTTGGCTCCACAAAAAACCGAAACAAAAATAATCGACGAGGGAAACAAAATCGCATATATAGGTATAGTCAGCACCAACTTTTTTGTTCGTCTTTTCCATTGGGCTTTTATGCCCGCGAGAATTTTTGGCGAGAAGGGGAGACTGGAGAAATCAAATCCTTGGAAGGATGTGGATTTTGATTTGATCGTTACGCGATATTTAGATTCGGCGGCTATTATCAATACATGGGAAACACCTTTATTTGTGGATGTTGACGATGTTCCCTCAGAGGCAATGCGCACAATATGGTCGAAAAGATGGCCTCTTTTCTTGAGGTGGTTTCCACAGCTAATTGTAAAATGGTGGGAAAGAAAAATTTTGCGCAAATGTTCTTATGCGTATGTCGCAAATAAAAATGATGAAAAGTACGTGTCGCAATGTTGCAAGACAGAAGTTTTTCTTAATGAGCCTATGCCGCCAAGAGAGGATTATTGTGTTGAGGGCAAACAGGAAAGGGCTCTTTTAAGTGTAGGGAAAATGAATTATGCCCCAAATGTTG
>JAGCMU010000062.1 GCA_017646325.1 Kiritimatiellia bacterium | reverse complement strand
TTAGGGCCTTGTATTAGAACAGCACCTTTAGCCTCTAATGCATCTTTTAAAATATCGTCAAAAATTCTTCTTTTATAGATTTTCATGGCGAATATTGTATCAAACTTTGTGTTCTATCTCAAGCCTAATGTGACAGTTGGCTCGATTTTGATGTGACAGTTGGCTTGATTTTGATGTGACAGTTGGCGACATTCCCCAACATCTCCCACGCCCAACTTTCGGAAATATCGAAAGACTTTTCATCAGACGGGACTTCCGCGCCATTCAGACGCCGTTTACCTTACCGGGCCGATATCGGAAAATATGCAGCTTGCGCTTGATAAAACTTATGACGCGATGCCCGAGCCGAAATTTCTCATCGCTGCAGGCGCTTGTGCAATATCCGGCGGCCTTTACAAACGCGGAAAATATGCAGACGCCCCATCGCTGTTTATCCCCGGATGCCCTCCGCATCCAGCAACCACACTCGAAGCACTCCTGCGTTTTGTCGGCGCAATTTAATTCAATTTCTTTGATATCGATAAAAAACGCTTACCGTATTTCAAGAATCTGGTAAAATAAAAGAAAATATTTTCTGCAAAAAAGGAGTTGGTATGGGAAAGAAAATTATAACGGTAATTGGAAGTACAAATGTTGATATGGTTATTTCCGGATCGCGCATTCCCGTATTGGGGGAAACCGTCTCTGGCGGAAATTTCATGATGGCGCCCGGAGGCAAAGGCGCGAACCAAGCTGTAGCTGCTTCTCGCCTTGCAGGAAAAAATGGCAAGTGTATTTTTATAGCAAAAGTCGGAGACGATTTGTTTGGGAAAGACACAAAGACGCGATTGAAGAAAGACAAAATCGACACGCGCTTGTTGGTCGATAAAAAAGTCCCGTCAGGAACGGCATTAATTCTTGTCGATAAAAAAGGACAAAACTGCATTTCAGTTGCTCTTGGCGCAAACGGAACGTTGAGCGCCGAAGACATTGCTCCTTTCAAAAAAGAAATCGAATCTTCGTGCATACTGTTGATGCAGCTTGAAACTCCGATAGAAACAGTAGTTGCAGCCGCAAAAACCGCACACGAAAAAGGCGTCAAAGTTATTCTCAATCCAGCGCCAGCAAAGAAACTTCCAAAGGAGCTGTATCCTCTCATCGATTACATCACCCCAAACGAAACGGAAGCGGAATTACTTACAGGCGTAAAAGTCGTCGATGAAGAAACTGCCGCGGAAGCGACTCGCATATTGCAGAAACGCGGCGTGAAAAATGTAATCATCACAATGGGATCAAAAGGATGCTGGTGCGGAAATTGCAAAAAGATTTATCCGTGCAAGAAGGCAAAGGCAATTGACACTGTTGCAGCAGGTGATACGTTCAATGGCGCTTTTGCCGTCGCGCTTGCAGAAGGGAAAAACTGTTCAGAGGCAATTGACTTTGCTCAAAAGGCTTCGGCGATCGCCGTAACGAGAATGGGCGCGCAACCTTCGATTCCATTTAGAGACGAAATAAAATAGCATTCTTCTTTTCGCTATCAGAACGTATATTTTATATCGATGCCAGGAGTGTGAATCGGATACCATCCCGTATCTTCATCACGGTGATGTTCGACTGCATAAAACAAAGAGACCTGCACATTTTCATAAGGCTCCATAGTAAAGCCGAGAATGCTTCTCGATTTGTTGAACATTTCACCCGTACCTAAGCCTGGCTTATCTTCAATATACATTTCCCAGCTTGCGAACGGAGAAATTTTCCATTCAGTCCATTCCCACGGAGTTCTCACACGGAAGCGTTCGCGGTATCGTATATAATTTTTACGCGTATCCTCTTTGTCTCGATAACCAAAGCGGCAGCGCCAATCGAAACGAAAGCCTTCATACTCATATTTAAATATAAGCTCGGCCGTCGGACGGTGCTCATAGCTCCAACGCATTTTGCCGTCCTCCAATTCACGCTCGTCGCAAAATCTGTCACCGGCGGCAATTGAGAGCCAATCAAAAACCTCCGCCTCCAACAAAAAAATAGTTTCTGTTAGAAAAAACCGATCGTCATCATACCAAAGAGATTCCTCGCCTTTTAATTTAAGACGCTCCATCAATTTTTTTTCAAATTGAAAATTTGCCCAATACTGAATGTCATCAGAAGCGACTGAAGAAGTCGCCATTAAGGCGCAAAAAAGCAATGCAATATATTTTATTATTCTCTTCAAACTTTTTATCCCGACTATTTTCTCAAATGTTTTATCTTTCTATTATATAAAAACTTTTTTCATTCTTGTATTTTTTTCTTCTGTTTTTTTAACGATTCAAGATCGAGGATTTTATCAAAGCCCGGCGGTACGTGCTGAGGACAATGAGCCACACATATTGCCGTCGCTTTTGGATGTTCGTCGAGCCAACGCCCGATATCCGAAATAAGTTTTTTCGCCTTGCGCCCGTCAAGATTAAAACAAGGCTCATCGAGCAAAATCAAATCCGGCTTTTTGGCAAATGCCTCACGCACCATTTCCTCTGGGGCTTTATCGAGATACGATTGCATTTCAGGACTCACAATTGCAATCCTCTTGCGGATACGCGAAAGGTCGAATCCATTTGCTCGGGGAATACCGAAAACTTTTATATCATTTGCGTAAGCAAGAGGACTATCTCCGGTAATGAGCGCGAGCAATGTAGTTTTTCCGCTTCCGTTCGCCCCTCGCAACAACCATCTCTCACCTTGACGCAAAGTCCAAGATAGTTTTTTAAAAAGCGCTCGCCGCCCAAACCGTACCGTAACGTCCTTCATCTCAACGACAATCTTCCCGCTTTTTGAAAGCGCGCTGTTTTTTTTGTTTTTCTTCTTCGGTTTTATTTCCGCCATCTCGTCCGAAAAAGAATTTCCCTTTACTGAAATATCAAATCCATCCTTGCGTAATTCATCAATGGCATTTGCAAAAATTTTTCTTCTCTCAGCATCAAGTCCTTCCAATGGAGAAATGAGAATTAACCTGCGCGGTTTTTTGAGAATGGCTCGCGCAAAAAGTACACGGCGCATCTCTCCGTTGGAAAGAGAGAAAAAGGATCGCGCCATCAAACAGCGAATGTCTAAAAGAGATATCACTCTTTCCAAAAGCTCGCGATGTCTCCGTCGTGCAGGGCGATGATTGACTCCCACTTCAAAAGGACAAATATCAAATACATCATCGTAAGATAAAAATTTTCTAACACAATCCCCATCTTGCGAATAATAACGCCCCTCAAGCCAATTTCCCCTGCAAACATCAGCCTGCTCGCAGGAAAAATCAACGACGATATTTTCTTCCTCGTCGAACATTAAAAAAGCTTATGAAATTCTCTCACCCCAAAGAGCAACCTTTGGTTCAAAGCCTTGACTCCTTGCCTTGGTGATAGCTCTGCGAATCAACGGAGTTGTGAGGCGGCCCCATGAATGAGCCAATTCCCAAAGGTGACCGAACACGAGTTTTTTTGGTTTTATCTTTTTCACAGCGTCTGCAACATTGACGCCGCAACCTGGGAAAAACGTCCAAAGGTCAGGCCTGCCCCACACCGTTTTCAACTTGGTGGCAATACCGCAATCGCCTGTGTGATACATAGTCCAATTGCCGACCTTGATTTCGAACGCCGTCGTAAAATCAATCAAATAACCATTGTGATCTACGAGGGAAGTGTGGATTTCACAATCCTTTATTTTGAAAACTTTTTCAGCGCGCGTAAATCCGCCGACAACTTTTCCCTTAGAGTAAAACGCTCTGTAATTATCTTTGAAATTTGATATCACGGTTTTAGGCGTATTGTTCAACTTATTATAAAGCTCTAAATTGAAATGGTCGGTGTGGTCGTGCGTGACAAGCAAGAAATCAAGTTCATCTGCAAGTTCTAACGCGCGACGGTGAATCAAATCAATCGCAAAAAATGCTTCACGCGTTTTTACGATGTAACCCATATTGTAAATGCTCCACACACCTGGAGTATCGGTTATCTTTGCTGCACGCGCTTCGGTTACGGCTTTTTCAAATGCCTGTTCAAGCTTTTCAAGCGATGCGAGATTTCTCGTATTGCCGTCCTTCATATATTCGCAATACACAGGCGCTTTCACACAATCAGTTTCTCTCTGCCACACATCGAGAAAATCTTCTTTCTTTTCTTTACCCAAAAGACTCGGTCCAATGACCGTCGTTGCTGCGGCACTCAATAAAAATTTACGTCTATTCATAATAACTCCTTATGATTTTACGGTTGTTCGGGAAGAAGATTGAATGAATCATCCAACCCTAAAATTGCATGATAGACAAGATCAATAACACTTTCAATGTCGCTCAAATCAACGACCTCAACCGGCGAATGCATATAACGCAGAGGAATTGCAATTTGAACAACGGCCGTGCCGCCGCGTTCCATCTTCATTGCCCAGCCGTTATTTCCCGTTCCTCTTGGGACGGCGCGTTCTTGGATTGATACATTTTCTTTTTTCGCCGTCGCCCTGAAATGCTCGATGAGTCCCTTGTGATAAATTGGTCCAATAGCAAGAACCGCGCCGCCACCAAGACGAATATCTCCAATCATCTTCACGTTATCGCCTGGGGTGTCACTTGAAAAAGCAACGTCACAACATATTCCAATCGTTGGATTCACATTATAACTTGCGAGGCGTCCGCCGACAAGACCGATTTCTTCGCAAACACTCGACACGTAATGGATATTAACCTTTGGCTTTTCCTGAGACGTTACGAGACGAATAAATGTTTCACACATTGCAAACGTGCCTGAGCGGTCATCAAAGCCGCGACCCGAAACCTTGCTCCCTGCAAGCGGAGTCCATCCCGTTGCGACAACTGCCGCATCCCCGATCGACACCATCTCCAACGCTTCTGCCTTTGAGCTCGCTCCGATATCGCAAGGCAGTTTTGATAAATCGTCTGGTGCAACATGCTTTTTCTCATCGCCCTTCATAAGGTGCGGCGGACGAGTTCCCATCACACCGTTGACGGGACCGTTCTTTGAAAGAATCACAACACGCTCTGCCGCCGACAGAGGAACAACAATTCCTCCTAATGCCTGAAAATAGACAAACCCTCTTTCGTCGACATACGAAACCATATACCCGATTTCATCTCCATGACCTTCAATCATTACAGTCGTTTTCGCGCCGACATCGTAAATGGCATGCAAATTCCCGTGAATATCGATCGTCGGTTTTATGCCTGTTGCTCCTTCAATGTATTTCCCGAGGAGCATTGCGCCTTTCGACTCGCTCCCTGTTGGACATGGAGTCTCAATCAAACTTTTCAATACGTCTATTTTTGCCTGATCCATTTTCCGTCTCCTAAAAAACATTGCTTGAAAGATACCGCTCTGCGCTATCTGGCAGAAGAACAACAATACGCTTATCCCTGTTCTCGCTGCGTTTACTCAATTCAAGCGCCGCAAAAAGCGCCGCGCCCGAACTGATTCCCACAAGCAAACCTTCCTTTACGGCAGCGCTTTTCAAAGTGGAAACGGCATCTTCATATTTCACGCAAAAAATCTCATCGATGATTTCCGTGTTCAGCACCTTTGGAACGAACCCTGCACCGATACCCTGGATTTTATGAGGGGCGGCCTTGCCGCCTGAAAGCACCGCCGAATCAAAAGGCTCCACCGCGACAATTTTTATATTTCCGTTCAATTCTTTCAACCGTTCACCGCAACCTGTGAGCGTTCCGCCTGTACCGACACCCGCAACAAAAATATCGACCTTCCCGTCGCAATCCTTCCAGATTTCTTCGGCAGTCGTTTTGCGGTGCGCGGCAGGGTTTGATCCGTTTTCAAATTGCATCGGCATAAAGGAGTTTGGATATTCGTTTAAAAGCAATTTCGCTTTTTCAATTGACCCCTTCATTCCAAGAGCACCGTCTGTCAATACGAGTTTTGCTCCGTAAGCCGAAAGAAGTTTTTTACGCTCTTCGCTCATTGTTTCGGGCATAGTCAAAATGAGCTGATACCCTTTCACGGCAGAGGCAATGGCAAGCCCGATTCCCGTGTTGCCGCTTGTAGGCTCGATGATTGTCGCACCCTTCACGAGTTTTCCGCTGCGTTCGGCTTCCTCGATCATTTCAAGCGCGACGCGATCTTTGACACTTCCAGCAGGATTGAACGATTCCACTTTCGCAACAATCTCCGCTACGCCTTCATTGAGTTTTTCAATTTTTACTAAAGGCGTATTGCCGATCGTTTCAAGAATGTTGCGAAAGATTTTCATTTTACATTGCCGCCTTTATCGCCGCCAAAAATTCATCATACTTTTCAAATGCGGGAACGTCTGGATTTTCCTTTATGATTGAAGGAGTGCTGCGGAAAAGAAATCCCGCCTTGCTTGCCTTGATCATCTTGATATCGTTATAACTGTCGCCTGCGGCAATCGTATCATAACCTATTGACTGCAATGCCTTTACGGTTGTAAGCTTGCTGTCTTCAACACGCATCTTGAAATCGGAAATCATACCGTCTGGATCAACGACGAGCGAATTGCAGAAAATCGTAGGAAAGCCAAGTTTTTTCATGAGCGGCATCGCGAATTCTTCAAACGTGTCGCTAATCAAAATCACTTGCGAAAACGAACGAAGTTCATCTAAAAATTCTTTTGCGCCTTCAAGCGGCTCCATTTTGGAAATGACTTCTTGAATCTCCTTCAATCCCAACTTCTTTTCACGCAAAATGTTTAAGCGGTAACGCATCAACTTTTCATAATCAGGCTCATCGCGTGTTGTACGGCGGAGTTCTGCAATTCCAGTCGCTTCTGAAAAGGCAATCCAGATTTCGGGCACAAGTACACCTTCAACATCAAGGCAAACAATATTCATCTTCTTTTTTTCCTTCACTTGCACGCATGTACAGAACCGTCGTTCGGAACGGATTGAATCGCGATTTTCAAATCGTGGGATTCTCCCGCTTTCAATTCATATCCCGCATCGCGGAATAAAGTTGAAGGTTCTACACATACGAATTTTTTATAGTCTCCGTCGTTAAGCCCGACAAATGGAGCTTCTCCAGGATTCCATACAATTAACTTCTTGTTTCCGCGCGACACCATTGCAATCGCACGATCTAAACCATTGTCAATCAACGCATACTCTAATTTATCAACTTTGAAAACTTTACTTCCTTCTTCAACCGTAACATCACCTACCCAAATGCGTTTATCGCCCTTTTCGGGACATTCCGTATCGTAAAATTCACATCCGTCAACGCCCTTGATCGTCACTTGATCTATATCGCGTACGCGCAAATACGGATGAAAACCTTCCGTCACCCAAAACGGCTTGTCACCTGTATTCGTTGATGTCAACTCCATAGTCAATTTCATTGACACTGAAATTTTCAACGACAATTCAAAATCGTAATTCCATATTTTTCTCGTCTCTTCATTAGACTTGAAACCAAGCGTGATTTCAGAAATATCTTCCGAATATTCGCTCGACTTTACGTACCACGGCATATACCTGACAATCCCGTGCATGCGCGAACCTTCTTCGCCGCATCTGCCAAACCACGGCCAACAAATCGGAATGCCGCCGTGAATTTCCGAGCCCGCTTCATAATCATCGTAATTTCCCGGCATGAAAAGAACGGGCTGGTTGCCTGTCGGACGATACGAAAAGACTTGCGCTCCCCAGAGTGCGATTTCAGCACTTCCATATTGGTTTGCCAAAACAACGATAGGCGTTCCGTGCTTTGAAGGACGAAATACAATTCGACCTTGTGCTCCATAACACTTGTTCAAATAATCGCAATCCGCATTTACTGGAGTTTTCATATCTTACTTTCCTTCTTTTGCTTCGACTACTTTTTCCGCCATTGGTTTTTCGCAGGCGTTTTTCTCGCAGCGCTTTTTGCAGTTGAAATACCACCACGCGCCGCCGATAACGCCAAGCAAAATCACGACAAACATAAACTTTGCAAACCAATTACTCTTGTAGGGATCTCGTGCGACGCGAGAGGCGAAAGGAAGCTTGGCGGAAGACGTGAACATCTTTGCAAGTTTTATGCCGAAATACAACGGTCTATTCACAGCCCATCCGCACGCATTGAGAACAACGCCCAAATCGCGGGCGCGCAATTTGAACCAAGTCAAAATAACACTGGGTAAAGACACCGTCAATACGACGACACCAAGCCCCAGGACAACCTTCCATAAAGGAAGGCCGGCAATCAAACCGATGAGCCCTGCAAACGCCGCGCCAAGCATGCCAATGCCTACACTCAAAGCCGCAACGCTTGAAGCAAGCGCCGCACCGTTATTTCCGGCATTATTGGGAGATTGAGAAACCTTATCTACCGACGTGGAAACCTGCGATGTGGCAGCAGCCTGTTTCGTCGAAAGGAATTTCTTTGCCTGATCGGAAACCGTCGAGAAAAGTTTTCTCCATGGAGCCCAGAACGCCTCTTTAAGCGAAACTTGAGCTTCAACAACTTTTGTTATCACGGCATCCCAATCTTTTCCGTCGCGATCGTAAAAAATTCCGTTGCGTCCTGCATAAAGAGAAAATGTTTTCCCGTCCGTAACGACAGCGCAAACATTTTTCGTTTCGCTCGTCCCCTTGCGCGAAAGTTTTACGTAGAGAATGCAACACTTTGAATTTGCCGCCATTGCAGAATGGGCACTTTCATTTGCAACGTAAAAACACAAGTCGCAAGCGCGTGAATCGACATACAATGTTCCTACCTGGAAAATCGCTTTCTTTTCAGGATCGTAAAGGTTTGCCTGATTAACATAGTTTGAGATGAGCTCCTCAAAATTCATGACATAGCGAATTGCTTTTTCCGCATCTACAAGACGGTCAAACGCATTTGAAAGAGCGAGGTCCTTTACGACCAATTCATCGAGCTGCGATTTTATCTTGCCGCCGTCAAGCCATTTGGCGAGCTTGTCATACCCAATCGATTCTACGTTTGCTCCGCTCTTTGAGGAAAGCCAAGCTTCATACGGCGCGAACTTGTCTTTAATCGCAATCCAATTTTCAACCGACAGTTTTGTCGCGTCCGCTTCACCTAAAAGACCTACCGTCTTTTCAAAAAACGCCGCGATTTTTTTACGCCACTTGATGTTCACCGAATCGTTGCTGTCAAGGATAGGATCGGGAGCGGACATTACAAACGTCTCGACTTCTTGAGTCGGAATTAAATATCCATCAACAACATCCTTTACCGCCGCATACGCATTATACGCGTCTGTCGTATTTTCACCGAGGAAAAATATTTCTGGTTTTACCTTTCCTTCATCGGTCCATGCGACATACGATGAAGCGTCTTTGAAAAACGCATCAATCTTTTCTTGGTTGATGCCGTTTTCGCCTGACCTGTCCAACATCGTTCCTTGAGTTTTTCCGATTGCAGAAATGATTTCGGAAAGCTCCGATTCGGCGGTGGAAAGCGGAGTGATTATTCCGTCTCCGTTAAAGGCTGTACCCGCAAAAATTTTACCGATGGAAGTAACCTCTTCAAGAGTTGTTTCTGTCGCATCACTCTTTCCGTTTTGGGCGGCAACCTCTTTAAGGGATTTTAAGAGCTCTTTGCCTTCAGGAGTTTCGGAGTTTATCGAATCGAATTTAAGAGCATCGCGGCGGGAAGATTTGTCAAAAACGACATCGAGGCTTTTCAATCTGACATCGAGCCAATCAATGGCGGCAAGAAGCTCTGGCGCGCGGATACGACCGTCCTTGTCGGTATCGAGAAACTCTAAAGTTTTCTTGTCAAACACGAGTCCGTCAACGGACATGGAAAGAACGGTCCAGAGTTTTTGATCAAGGTTCTTCAGATTTTTCAAATCGTCTCCCGTTTTGACAGACGCTTGAACCAAATGAGATGTTTTGAAAAAGTTCCATTTGTGAGCCATAAATTTCTCCATTTATTTTTTTGCAATTCGCGCAATAACTCTCGATGCTCCAAGATTTTTAAATCCAAAGAACATGCAGATCTTGCCGATTAAACTCGTCGCCTCTGTACGCACTTCCAAAATTTTTATGTTTTCTTCTTTGCACAGCTTCTTAAAATCTTTAAGCGTGAACAAGTGAATATTCGGTGTATCATACCACTCAAGCGGAAGCTGCTTGTCTTTTGGCATGCGTCCCAAAATTCCCAATTGGAAGCGTACCGAAAGAGATGCAAAATTCGGGAATGAAACAATCGCCTCTTTTGCAACGCGTAAAATTTCAACGAGCAGTTCTTTCGGTTTTTTCACAGCCTGCAACGTTTCCGATAAAATCGCCAAATCGTAGGTATCGCTTGGGACGTCGCGAAGTCCTTCGTCAATATCTTCGTATATGACATCGTTACCTGATTTTATCGAAGTGACGATTTTATTGAATGCTATATCAATACCGGTCGCAGAAATGTTTCGCTCTTTCCTCAACATATTCATCAAGGATCCGGATCCGCAGCCGATATCGAGAATATGACGGACATCACCCTTAATCATCTTCATCACGGGGGCGTGGCGCTTGCGTTGGTACTCGCGAATCACAGGCTCATCGGTTTCAGACGCCATGAACGCGCCCATCACGCGCGACAGTTCGGAAATGTTTGTAAGGAATCCGTCGTGACCTTCTTTAACATCAAGATGCGAATACGAAACTGATTTTTTCAGATTGAGCAATGCTGAAACTATTTCGCGGCTTTGATACTCTGCAAAAAGCCAGTCACCGGAAAGGGACACTACGAGCATTTTAGACGTAATGCGACTGCACGCCTCAAGAAGCGAACCGTATTTTTCCGCTACGTCAAATCTATCCATAGCGTATGTTATTTGCAGATACGAGTTGGCATCAAAGCGCGCAAGGAATTTTTTCGCCTGATATTTGAGATACGATTCAATTGCGAACGTCGTACAAAACTTCTTTGCCTTTTCAGCCAAATATTCAGCACCCTTATCAAGCCACGATTGCTGATACTTTCTGCCAAAGCGCTCATTCATCAACGGAAGCGAAAGGTATGTAATGTGTGCAAGTTGACGAGCCTGTGCAAGACCTACCTTAGGCCCGCCAGCAGGGGAATCGTAATAATCTCCACCTAGCCAATTTGGATCGAGGGTGATTGCATATCGCCCAATTATATCAAAGGATAAAGCCTGTGCGTTTAATGAAGCGCCAGCGGCAATCATAATTGCCTTATCGACTTCATTTGGGTGGCTCGTCACCCATTCAATAACTTGGATACCACCAAAGCTTCCACCGACAACCGCCGCTAAGTGAGTAATGCCAAGCTCCCGCAAAAGAGCACGATAAACGTTAACCGTATCGCCCATCGTAAATTGCGGAAATGAACTGCCATACGGTTTGCCAGTCGCGGGATTGATTGAAGACGGACCCGTCGTCCCTTTACATCCACCGAGAACGTTTGCACAAATAACACGATAGCGATTAGTGTCGATTGCAAGACCTGGACCGACAATACCAGACCACCAGCCCGTATCCTCTGCCTCGCCAGCGTAGCGACCGGCAACATGCGCATCACCCGTCAGAGCATGACAAATAAAAACGACATTATCGTTTTCCGGCTTTTCCAAGCCACAGCTTTCCCATGCGACATCAAGCTTTTCTAAGCGTGCGCCTTCTTCCAATACAAAACCTTCTGGCGGCAGCGTCAATGAAGTGACATGAGGTTCTACAATTAAAATATTTTCTTCTTTTTTCACATAAAATATTATATCAAAAAAGACTATTCATAGAAAGAATTATCAAATGTGTAAAACCTACTTAACAATGACGGTTAGGCCATCTCCGCTTTCAACATAAACGAACATAATGGTGCCGTCTTCAGCGCGGATATTGGCGTGGGCAAATGGTGCGTGATAAAAGGTTTCTTCCTCTGCGACTTGATCGCCATAATCAACCTCTACGTCATTTTCAATAACAACGCCTATTTTTTCACCTGGCTGTAGAAGTTTACCGCCGTATGCATAACCGTTGGCCTCATTCCATTTCCAAATACCGCCGGTAACACTGAATGAGCCGAGATATTCGGATGGCTTTTTATCCGTCGCTTTAATGCGCCAAGAAGCAGTTTCTCCTTCAACATATGGATATCCGGTCCAAATAGCGATACACCCGCCACCACTGACACCGGCGCTATAAAAGACACCTGTCTCTTGTCTAATATTTGAACCATTAGCAGAAAGCATAGCCGTTTCCCCAATAGAAACCGTCTTCCCCTCCAACAGAATAGAGCCTCCAGAAGCAGCCCCAAATCGGTTGTAAAAGGTATCTGTTCCATCTTTTGAAACAGTTATATTTACAACAGCATTTGCGGTAAGATTACCATTAACAACCATTGATTTTGCAGCGACAAAATGGATAACTCCGCCGCCTGAAAGCGGAGATGCATCTGTGACATATTTTATACTTCCGCCTGAACCAGGAAGCGTTGGTCGTACAGGATCATCATATTTTAATCCACGAGTAGTCACTGTGCTCTTCCCGATATGCCCAAGCCCGCCGTGTCCTGCTCCGATTTGTAAATCTGCATTTTTCTTTTTCACATTACTTGTCGAA
The DNA here is from genome assembly GCA_017646325.1 of Kiritimatiellia bacterium. Lineage (GTDB taxonomy): Bacteria > Verrucomicrobiota > Kiritimatiellia > RFP12 > UBA1067 > RGIG9934. The sequence goes on along the minus strand of JAGCMU010000062.1, from coordinate 5,241 downwards.
CCATCCATGCTGTATCCTTTCCCAGGCCCAAATCCTTCTGCAAAGCCCCGATAATTCGCACTGACTATCGCGCCCTCTTCAATCGTTACATTTTGAGCTGTAACACAAGGAGCTCCTCCATTTTGAGCATCCGAAGAAAGATAAATTTTTGAAGTGGAATCAATGGTGAAATCACCCGTTATCGCAAGAGTGCCGCCCGAAGAAACAACCCCATTTGTTGCTGATGCATAAAGATCGAGACGGGCACCATCAAGAATCGATACATCGCCGCCTACATTAAAGGACCATGGAGTCAAACCAGATTGGTGGTGATAAAAATATCCTTTACAATAATACACCCCACCACCGATTTCAAGGCGTGCATCTAAACCGTTAAGCGTTACGTCTTCTTTTACCTCCAAATTAAATCCTTCCTGGGCAAAACGAACCCATCCCTTTGTCATCGTAAGAGAATCGCACGAATATGAATTACCCGAACCTAAATAAATTTGCCCCGTAAGAGAAGTGCCGAGAAACTTTAAAAACTTTTCATCAGAAAACCAAATAGTTCCGATATCGGCAGAATCTAAAAAATCCTCCGCCGCAAGTCCACGTTTAGCACCGTTTTTATTTGTATAGGTTGTTCCAGCGGCTGCAGAAACTATAAGCGAGGATAAATCATCAAGTGATTGTTCTTCCACATTGTAATGTACGGCAATGCGCCCGCCGCCACCAGACGGCATATAATCAGACCGAGAGCGACCTTGATTACCGCCCTTTGCCTCAAGAGTACCTCCATCGGCGACAATTTTTTTAGAAAAAATGAGAATACTTCCGCCAGAGGCGGCACCATAACCACCGGTTGCGTGAGATTCGGCACCGTTTGCAGTAATAGAGCTTTTCAAGGTTACTATACCTGTAGCATCGATTCTCACAACACCTCCTGCAGGTACACCTTTTACGCTATATTTCGTATTATAAATTGCATCTGAGTTATTTGACATGCCTGTAGACCCAGGGGATTCAGGCTCATTAACACTTCCATAAATAGTTCCTATACCATACCATTTATAGCCACCATATCCACCATGAGCACCACCACCAGTGCCTTTTGTACTCGCCCCAGGACCTACAGCGGAAAGAGAATTTTTGACACCAACATCGGTAGGATACCCATATCCCTTCAAGTTAACATCAACCTTTCCACCTGCATTAAGAGTGAAATCTTGGCAAGCGACCCAAACACGGTTTGACATATCTGTCGTAAGAAATGGACCTTCACAGGTAAGAATACCGCCCTCATTGATTGTAACGGTTGTAGCGTTAAGGCGCGTCATCCAATTTGTAAAGCTAAGAGTGCCCGTAACATCAATCGAGGCAAGATTGGGTGTAGAATTAGAAAGGATTATCGATGAACCTGAATTGATTATTACAGAGTCTCCATCGGCAGGTAAAACTCCCCCTTCCCAGTTTGACGGAGCGAACCAATCGGCAGGATTAGTCTCATCAGCACCCGTCCAAACGACGTCTGATGCAAAAACGGCTCCAATGCCAAACATCGCACTTAACAAAGCAATATTTATTTTCATAACAACCCTTTCTCCATTATTATCAATAATACAAAAAACTACCAAATGTATTTTCCTTTGTCAATAACAAAAATAATTCGCCAATGCAACGGGGTTGCCACCCCGAATCCCGCATAAGGAACAATCCCTGTCCTCTACGGGGTTCGGGGCAACGCCCCATCTCATTGCTCCGGCAGTTTCCCGATTTAAGGGGGTAATTTTCTTATTAAAAACAAATTTTACCCCCTTAACTTGTGTTTTCATCTCACATTTGCTATACTCCTTTACATGAATTATTTCAAGAGAGAAAAATATCTTAAGAAAATTAGAGGCTTCTACAACGATACTGACATCATAAAAGTGATAACAGGTGTCCGTCGTTGCGGAAAATCCTGTATGATGTCTACTATTGCCGATGAGCTTCGCGCCAATGGTATAGATGAAACTCACATAATCTATCTTAATCTTGATTGCAGACCATACCGATCCATAAAAACACAGGATAAACTTGAGCAGCTTATTGATAAAAACACCGCAGACACTGGTGTAACATATCTTTTTATCGATGAAATCCAAAATGTAAAGGGATTTGAAGAAGTCATCAATGCTTTCCGCGAAGAAGGACGGCATTCTATTTTCATTACTGGCTCCAATTCCTACCTTCTCAGCGGAGAACTTACCACAAAACTGACGGGGCGCTACCTTGAATTCGAAATGTTCCCTCTCACCTTCGACGAATACCTCGGTATGAAAACTTTCCTCGGAAAATCTATTGCCGACGATCTTACAGAAGAATTTGACCTCTACCTACGGAATGGAGGATTCCCTAAAGCCGTCCAATATGATTCAGCCGAAGATTGCCGAACATACATCAGTGGTATTGTCTCCGAGATATTTGAAAAAGATATCAAGCGCCGCGTAAAAATCCGTCACCTTTCCGTATTTCAAAAGGTTCAGACATACTTTATCAACAATTTCGGTGCGACGACGAGCCTTTCAAACATCCTTGAAGCCCTCAATAAGAACGGAACAAAAATCAAGCGTGAAACACTGCACCGATACATCCAGATTCTCAAAGACGCTAAAATTCTTTACGAATGTAATCGGTTCGACCTCAAATCACGCTCTTCCATTAACGGCGAACAAAAATACTATCTCTCTGATCTTGGATTTTACTTCGCCAACAACACCGATACTCGCCTCAACTATGGCCCCGTCCTTGAAAACGTCATCTTTACATATGCCCGTGCTCACGGATACTCTACAAGTATCGGGCGGATTGGAAAACTTGAATGCGACTTCATTCTTAGGCACCGAGACTCAGAGTATTCATACGTCCAAGCCTGTATGACAATAGCGGCAAGCCGAGAAACAGAAGATCGCGAATACGCACCGTTAATCAAAATCCAGGACAACTATCCGAAATACATCCTTACGCGTAACGACCCAATCCAGAAAAGAGACGGGGTCATCCACAAAAACCTTCCGCAGTTTATGGCGAGCGGTACATTGTTCTAGTTTCTCCGCCAATGCAACGGGGTTGCCACCCCGAATCCCGCATAAGGAACAATCCCTGTCCTCTACGGGGTTCGGGGCAACGCCCCGTCTCATTGCTCAATTTTTTTTATACTCACACCTACTGATTTTGGTATAATATTTGATTATATTTTAAAGTTCAAGGAACTTATTTATGAACAATACAAAACCATTAGTGATCATGCCATGTATGGACATGATGAAGGGCAGAGTCGTAAAAGGCGTCAACTTTGTTGACATTAAAGATGCCGGCGATCCTGTGGAGTGTTGTAAGGCATACTGCGCAACGGGCGCAGACGAGCTTGCAATGTTAGATATCAGCGCAACCGTCGAAGGCCGCGAAACAATGCTTGAAGTCGTTAGAAAAGTAGCAGAAGTTGTTACCGTTCCATTTACAATGGGTGGCGGAATTTCTTCCGTTGAAGCAGCACAAGCAGTGTTGAATGCAGGTGCCGACAAAATTTCCACTTCATCTGCCGTTTTCCGCAAGCCTGAAATGATTGCCGAAATGGTCAAGGAATTTGGCGCAGACAAAGTTACCGTCGCAATTGACGTCGCTCAAAACGCGGCAATGCCTTCCGGTTACGAAGTCTTTATCGACGGCGGACGTACCGCAACTGGAGCGGACGCAATCGAATGGGCGAAGAAAGTTGATGGATTTGGCGTAAAAACAATTCTTCCAACTTCAAAATCTACGGATGGAGTACGCACAGGATACGACCTTCCTCTCATTCGCAAGATTCGTGAAATCACAGATGCCGACATTGTCGCTTCTGGCGGTGCAGGAACGATGGAACACTTTGCAGAAGCGGCTCAAGCAGGCGCAACCGTTCTTCTTGCAGCAAGCGTTTTCCACTTTAACGTAATAAAGATTCCTGAATTGAAAGCGTTTCTTAAGGGTCGCGGTTTTACAGTGAACGGTTAATTTAAGGAGAGTTATACATGAAGGCTTCGGAATTAGCGGAAAAATTGGGCGGTGTTCTTGAAGGTGCCGATGTTGAATTGACAGCATGCGGAGGACTTGAAGAAGCGCGTGAAGGAGATTTGTCTTTTTGTAAAGACGTAAAACACGTTCAATTAGTTGAGACGACCAAGGCAAGTGCCGTGTTGTTACCTCGCGATTGGACGAGCGGCGCTCCTTGCTCGATTATCCGCGTTGACGATCCGAACCAAGCATGTATGGCGGCGGCAGAAATCTTTGCGCCGCCCCAACCCGTTCGCAAGGCCGGCATTCACCCGACTGCCATCATTGACGAATCTGTAAAACTCGGAAACAACGTTCACGTTGGAGCATATTCGATTATTGAAGCAAATACCGTAATCGGCGATGACGCTATAATCGAAGCCCAGGTTTTCATCGGCGAAAATTGCAAAGTCGGCGCTCGCACACACATCTATCCGCAAGTAACCTTGCGCGAAGGTACGATTGTCGGAAAGGATTGCATTTTCCATTGCGGCGTTCGCCTTGGCGGTGACGGATATGGATTTAACAACGGTCGTCGTGAAGACGGATCTGTTTACATTGAAAAAATTCCACAGCTCGGAATTGTTGAAATTGCAGACGGTGTTGAAATCGGATCAAATACGACTATTGACCGCGCGCGTATCGGCCGCACGTATATTGGGCCTATGACGAAAATCGACAATCTCGTACAAATAGGCCACAATGTGAAAGTCAAAGGATATTCTGGGCTTATAGCTCAATCGGGTGTTGCAGGTTCAACGGAAATCGGTTACGGCTGCTTGATTTGGGCTCAAGCTGGAATTTCAGGCCACATCAAAATTGCAGACGGCGTACAGGTCGGCCCGCAATCTGGTGTTCCTCAAAGCGTGAACGAGCCAGGGCGTTACGTGATTGGCTCGCCAGCAACTTCTCTCAAGGAACTTGCCGCCATTTCCCTTGCGCCAAAGATGATCACAAAGCTTCGTCAAGACGTAAAAGCATTGCGTCAAGACGTTGAAAAACTTGCAAACAAATAAAGTGAGGTTTTAAGATGTCTGATATAAGAGTTAAACTATAGCTTCACCGTTCCGCAAGGTAAGCTGTTTGTTATGGGAGACAACAGAAACTTCTCTGCTGACAGTCGCTCTATCGGCTTTATTGACGAGCGCACCGTCCTTGGAAAAGCAATCGTTCGCTTAAAGCCCTTTACCATTT
>JAGCMU010000061.1 GCA_017646325.1 Kiritimatiellia bacterium | reverse complement strand
TCAATCTCAAGCTTTACGTCTTTTGGCAGACGTGCAACCTGAACGCAAGAGCGTGCAGGTTTCGTATCGCCGAACAATTCGGAATAAACGCCGTTGATTGCAGCAAAGTCATTCATATCTGAAATAAACACAGTCGTCTTCACAACCTTTGACAAGGAAGATCCGGCAGCTTCAAGAACATTGGAAAGATTCTTTATAACCTGACGAGTCTGATCTTCTACGGTTATGGCAACAACATCGTTTACTGCTGGGTCGATTGGAATTTGACCTGAACAAAAAATGAAATTTCCAACCTTCAATGCCTGAGAGTAAGGCCCCAATGCCTTTGGAGCGTTTTCCGTCGAAATTACTTGTGCCATTCTTGATTCTCCTTATGCTTGAGCATTTTCAGGGTTGTAGTTTTTTCTAATCCACCACATTTGAGCAATGGAAAGGACTTGAGAAACCGTCCAGTAAAGCGAGAGCGCCGACGGGAAGGAATAGAACATCACGAGCATCATGATAGGCATGATGACCATCATCATACGCTGTTGATTCTTGTCACCCGTGCTGGGGGTTAATGCGCTTTGAACCCCCATCGTCAATGCCATAAGAATAGGAAGGATGTTAAGCCCGCCAATTGCAGAGAACAATTCAGGGAAGAGACATTCAGGTTCTGAAAGGTCTGCAATCCAAAGGAATGGAGCATAACGCAATTCTACCGCGGAACGAAGTACCGTAAAAAGCGCGATGAAGATAGGAATTTGAACGAGCATAGGAAGACAGCTCGACATTGGATTTACCTTATGTTCGCGATAAAGAGCCATCATTTCCATATTCATGCGTTGAGGATTGTCTTTAAACTTTTCACGCACTTCTTTGATCTTTGGCTGAATCTCCTGCATCTTACGCATACCAACGGTAGACTTGTGGGTAAGAGGCCAGAAAATAACGCGTAGAATCAAAGTCAAAATCAAAATGGCGATGCCAAAGCCTGAGATAATAAAGTCATTGCATGCATTGAGGAACCAGACGATAGGATAACAAACCCAACGCCACATTCCAAATTCCATCACGTCTTTCATTCCTAAATCCCAAAGGAGAGACTGCTTCTTTGGACCTACGAAAAATTCCATTGATCGAGACTTTTCAAGTTTATCAAAAGAAATCGCAGCTGAAATTGATTTAGGAGAATATGTTTGCTTAGTTGTGTCGTTGTTTATGACGACAGAAAAACCGTTGTTTACATCAGAGGATTTTGCAAGGGCCGTTACAAAGAAGCGGCTCTTTAAAGCAACCCACTTACGCGAACCCAGGATAGTGCGTTCGATTCTGTCTTTATTTTCTCCGCTTGGAGAGCCGCCACATCCGCCGGCGCCAGAAACGAGCAATCCTTTAAGCGGCTCTGTTTCGCTATGGTGTTCGACCGTATCTCCATCCGCTCCAATTTTATTTACCCATGAGTCAACAGAAAGGATGTCGTTCTTTGACGTCCCCATAGAAAGAGATCCGATTGAAATGGTGTTCGCACGATTCACTCCTTCGCCGGCAAGCTTTTCTTCAAGAGCGATTCCATAATTATCTTTGAGTGTAAACGTACGGGAAATAAAAGCATTTGCAAAAGTGACAGAGTTTGACGTTTGATTTACGACATCATAATCAGCGTCAGAAGCTAAATTGTCGATACCGTCAAGTGCAAAGGCAGGAGCGTCTTTAAAATCTAAGCATACGGGAGGATTAGACTCGGAAATTTTACCAGGTGAAGTCGCATACTTCAAAAGAGTCGCTTTCTTCGCGACTGCACCCCATGAAGAGAACTCCACCTCCACGAGATTATTCTTTAAAACGACAATCTTTTCAGGCTTTACATGCGAAACCTTTTTCTCTACGACCGTAGATGATGGAGCTACTTGCACTTGTGCGGCTTGTACGGGAGCTTGTTCGACAGCCGTTTGCGTTTGTGCTACTGGCACATCTTCAAGTACATCTGCCTTTTTGGAATTTGCATTAAAAAAGAAGTATCCAATAATCGCCAAACCAAAAAGAAGCGATATGAACTTTTCTTGCTTATTCATTTTTACTTTTTCCTTTTCAAACAACAGCCCTTGGGCGGTACGGGGTCATATCCATGACCTCCAAATGGTCGACACCTCAAAAGCCTACGTATTGTTAACCATAAACCTTTAAATACACCGTGAACCTGCAAGGCCTCTATCGCATAATTGCTGCAACTCGGTTCAAATCTGCAGCATCCTCGAAACAGAGGCGATAATGTTACCTGATAAGCCCGCACACACAAAATTAAAAAGGTCTTCATATAAAAAAATTATTCGCTTTTCTGAAAACCATATTTGCGGGCCAAATAACGCAACTCCGACTGGACGTCTTGCACTTTCTTATTTGCGAGCGACGCCCTGCCCACCATAATCACCGAAACATCTTCGGCAAATTCATTCGCGCATAAACGAAAGCCTTCTCTCATTATGCGCTTTGCCCGATTGCGGTCGACAGCGTCGTGAAAACTCTTCTTAGAAATAACAACACCAGCCTGCCTGCTGGCGTGTGTTGAACGGAGAACCCACAACGAGAACAAACGTCCACGACACGAAAACCCCCGGTCAAAGACAATCTTGTACTTTGATCCGGGAAGTCTCGTGGTCATATTTCCACCGTTATTTATCAGACCTGAGTAAGACGCTTGCGGCCCTTTGCGCGGCGGCTTGCGAGAACCTTGCGACCGCCCTTAGTTGCCATACGAGCGCGAAAACCGATCTTGCGTGCACGCTTGATCTTAGATGGTTGCCATGTCATTTTCATTTTTGTTATTCCTTCCTTATAAAATTTGAGCAAATATTATATCATTTTATGTTCTTTAACGCAACAATAAGATTTAACCCTTTTTCTGCGTCGCGCATCTGCGTAATTCACCGCAGATGCGCCCTATGGTGAAAATATAAAAATAAGTTTCTTGCTTTTAAGGACGAAAAATGAGATAATCTAGAAAATTGCTTAAAAGAAAGGTAGAATAAATGAAGAAAATACTTATTGTTTCCGCTCTTGCGATGTTTTCAATGATTGGATGTACATGCAAAAATGAGGAATACGGTCCTTTTCCTAAAAATGGAGCTATCAAAACGGCAGACGGCCCATTGATTCAAGCCCATCGCCTTGGCAAATCTGAATACGATGACAACTCCGCCGCCGGTATCCCCTGGTGCTTGGAGCGTGGTATTCGCGGATTTGAGCTCGATATCCGCTACACGAAAGACCACAAGCTTGTCGTCATGCATGACACTACCGTCGACCGCACAACAAAAGGCACGGGAAAGGTTGAAGATATGACCTGTGAAGAAATCTGCAAATTGCAGCTGAAAAAGTCAGGCGATCTCGTTCCAACCGCAAAGCAATGTCTTGATCTACTTCGCTCAAGAGACGATATCTTCGTTGAAATCGAAATGAAATCATACCCAAATGAATTCCATACACCTGAGGTTTTGGAAAAGTATTGCAGAGACTTGAACAATCTGGCAAAGGAAACCTTGATGCCAGGGACATATACTTTTACATGCTTTAACGAAGGCACGCTCGCCATGATGCGTAAGGTAGATAAGAATGCTCCGCTTGGGCTTATCACGGGAGGGGCTCTTTCTGACGATCATCTTCTCGCCGCCAAGAAACTGAATTGCGCAGGTGTTGCCGCAAACGGCGTAAAATCAACGAAGGAAATGGTTGATAAGGCTCATAGCATGGGACTTACCGTCTGCTTGTATATGACAAACGAAGTAAAATTGTGGTATCTCTTCAAAGAAAAAGGCGCTGACCGCATCACTACCGACTATGCGGAAAAGCTCATGAAGGGCATCAAAAAGTAAGCGTCCTCTTCGTTACTTAATTGCGGCATACATCGCCGCCGTATCGGCGCAAAGGCCTGTCCATAACTCAAAGGCCTTTGCGCCTTGATGTATCAAAAAGCCTTTGCCGTCAAATGCTCTTGCACCTGCTATTTTTGCGCATTTAATACTGGAGGTTTCGTGAGATGTAGGAGCGCAATCGTAAAATACCTGCCCTTGACGAAATGCCTCTATCGGCAAAACGGGCTCATCCCCTTCCTTAAGCCCCACAGGCGTAACATTGACGATTAAATCAACCTCTCTTGAATACGCGATGCATTCGTTTGAAGAAAGAGGCAACATCCCCTCTTCTCTCACTGTGCGGTTCGCGATTTTCAGTTCTCCACAGCCGGCATTCTTCAAGCCGCAGGCAAGCGCAGCACCCGCGCCGCCGTAACCGAGCATCAAAATCTTTGCGCCTTTAACCGTAACATCCTTACATTTTAAATCGGTAAGAAATCCATACACATCTGTATTGTATCCAATTGTTGTTCCATCGCCTTCGATCACAACAGTGTTTACCGCACCGTATTTTTCGGCACTTTCATCAAGTCGGCTAAGAAAAGGCATTATCGCCTTTTTATGCGGGATTGTAATATTTAAACCACGATAGCCCTGCTGAATCAATTCTTTAAATTTTTCCCCGAGCAATTCTGGAGCAACATCAAAGGCATCATAAGATCCGTCAAAACCCAAAGACGCAAAAGACGCCAGATGCATTCTTGGGGAAAGAGAATGTGATATCGGATGACCTAATACTGCAAACTTTTGCATAGCTTATTTGTATCGGATTGTTCGACGCTGTTTCTTTTCTGTCGACGCGGGGGTCGTTTTTCTCACATCGATATTTTGCTGATTTTTCTTTTTTTCAACGACCTGCGAATATGCTTTTTCCTTACCGACAATGATTGGCCGGCGATATCCTTTTTGGACTAACGAGCCCATCAATCTATAAGCAAGACGCAAATCCTTGACATTGTCATCAACAAAAATATTTATCGTGTCCGTTTTCGTAACATCATAATCCTCTAAAATATCAGGAACGTCTTGAGCCTCGACAAATTTTCCTCGGAAGGTAATCCCGAGATTAGTAACTTCAATCTCAGGATGCTTCGCGTCAAAAACAATCTTTTGATGCGTACACCCTGAGATGAAAGGAAAGAGAATTAATGCGGATAAAACGCAATAAAACCCAAGCTTCACTTTTTAGCTCTTTCTTCTTGATGTTACTTCAATCACATTTACCTGATTGCGGAGCTGAAGAATAATCTGGTTAATGACACTGTCATTTCCCAAAACATCAATCTTCATGCGAGAAACCGTACCATCCTCAGTAGGACCGACGCTGAGCGTTTGAATGTTATAACCGCGTCCGGAAATAAGCCCGACAATTCTCGCCAAAACACCAGGCTTATTTTCCACGAAACAATTCAATCTATGAAGTTCATCTTTCTTCATTTTACACCTCATTCAAAAATCATACTTTCAACAGGTTGACCACCTGGCTGCATCGGATACACATTTGCACGCGGCTCAACGATAACCTCAATGAGCGTCGTCTTATTAGACGCGATCGCCTTTGCAATCGTAGAATCGAGCTTTGCAGGATCAATGACTCGCATTGCATTCGCGCCGTGAGCTTGTGCAAGCTTGACGATATCAGGCAGATAGTCATAATTCAAATCCTGTTCAAGACGTTCGTTTGCAAGACGATCCTTCACCGTGAGGATCGAACCTGAATAACGCTTTGAATAGAAAAGCTCCTGCCATTGACGAACCATTCCAAGACAGCCGTTATTGATGACGACAAATACGATCGGAAGCTTGTGCTCAACGGCGACAACGACTTCTTCAAACGTCATTTGCGCGCCGCCATCGCCGCAAACGCAAACGATTTTCGACGAATCGTTTCCAAACGCCGCACCGATTGCAGCAGGAATACCAAAGCCCATCGTACCCATACCGCCAGAAGAAATGAAGTGGCGTGGAAGGTTGTGACGGAAGAATTGGGCAGACCACATTTGATTTTGCCCGACGTCAGTAACGATAACAGCCTCTCCCTTTGAATGCTTATCAATCGCTTCAATAACCTGTTGAGGCATAATCACGTTTTCGTGCATCTTACGATAGCTCACGGGATATTTTTTCTTCCACTCTCCGATTTCCGCAAGCCATTCTTTATGTTCCGCCGTCTTTATGCGGGAGTTGACCGTCGTAAGAACATCTTTTACGTCTGCAACGATTCCTAAATGAGTATGGACATTCTTTGAAATCGAAGCAGGATCGCAATCAACGTGAATGATTTTCGCATTACGTGCATATTTCGAAAGCTGCCCCGTGATACGATCGTTGAAACGGACGCCTAAAGCGATAAGCAAATCAGTCTTGTTGATTGCATAGTTTGCCGCGGCATTGCCGTGCATTCCGGCCATGCGAAGAGAAAGCGGATTATTTTCATCAAACGCGCCAAGCCCCATCATCGTAGTAGCGACAGGAATTTGAGCCTTTTCTGCAAGCTGCGCTACATCCTTAGCGGCGCCAGAGGCAATCACGCCGCCGCCGGCATAAATGACTGGACGCTTTGCTTCATTGATGAGCTTTGCAAGCTTTGCCATTTGCGTGGCTGTTGCCATTGATTCTGGATGGTATGCGCGGAGTGAAACGCGCTCGGGATATTGAGCGGATGTCAATTCGCGCTGAACATTCTTTGGAACATCAATAACAACGGGGCCTGGCTTTCCGTGAGAGGCGATATAAAAAGCTTCCGCAACGGTTTCTGGAATTTCATCTGCACTCTTCACGAGGAAAGTATGCTTTGTCACCGCGCGGCAAATACCGCACACGTCGGCTTCTTGGAAGGCGTCCGTACCGATGTAATCAAGAGGAACCTGCCCCGTGATACACACGAGCGGAATACCGTCCATATTGGCGGTGGCAAGCCCCGTCACCGTGTTTGTCGCGCCAGGGCCTGAAGTCACAAGACACACACCCACGCGTCCTGTCGCGCGGGCATATCCGTCTGCCATGTGAGCACACCCCTGCTCGTGGCGGCCTAATACAAATTGAAACGGAGCTTCAGGAAGACAATTGAAAATATCAAGGACAGTTCCGCCTGGATAGCCGAACAATACTTTCGTTCCGGCTTTGGCCAATGAGTCAACCAATACTTGAGCACCTGTCTTTTTGTTTTCTTTTTTCATATTACGATTTTTCTTTCTTAGTGTTCTTCTATTTTCAATTTGTTATTTTGTATCAACCACAATTGCGCATTTCTATCGCCACGGGCGGCGCGTGAACGAATCTTCCATTCAATAGATTTCTGTTGATTTGCTTCAACGCCCTTTCCTTGCTGGTAGCAAGTTGAAAGATTTTCCATTGCAGGAGGATAATCAGCCTTTGCCGCCTGCAAGAAAAGAGAAAACGCTTTTTTAGTATCTTCTAAAACGCCCTCACCCTTCCAAAGCATACATCCGTATGCGTCAATAGCCTCAACGCACCCTGACGCGGCAGCAATTTGCATAAGCCTTGCTGCTTCATGTAAATCCTTTGAAATCCCCTCGCCCTTTCTCAAGGCAAGAGCATAATTAAATTGCCCATAAGGATTGCCATAACTTGCAGACTTAGCAAACCATTTTACGGATGTTTCAAGATCCTTGTCGACAACTATACCTTCTCTAAAAAACGCACCGATATTGTTGATTGCTTCTGGATGTCCCTCTTTTGCGGCAGCCTTGAAATACTCAAATGCCCGATGCTCGTCCTTTGGCACGCCTATCCCCATCCAATAACAAGTGCCCGTATTGTAAATTCCATTAACGTCTTTCTTGTTTGCCGCAGAATTAAAACAATTGAACGCCTCTAAAAGAAGTGTATTTACTTCATTGGTCGAACTTGCCAATGCGCTTCTTTTGTTTACGAGGAGAGTGCCCCACGCATTCAAAGCCTGGACATTACCCGCATCAACGGCTTTCTTCAAAGTATTCGTATCGCCCGTGCGCAAGGATAACAAGTACCATGCCATAGGATTGTTTTTCAAAGTAGCCTGCGTCTTCAAAAGACCTTCGCACGCGTTAATGTAGTTGTTGCGCGTTTCGTCATCCATCCTCAAATTCGGCGGCGCATCTGGCTCTGTCGACAAAATAGCAGCTACATAGCCGTAAAGTTTTTTGCCTTTTTTCGCTTGAGACATCACCTCATCAGCGGCGTTGAGATAAGAATTCCTCGAGCCGGAAACGCGGGAATTCAGCAAACGCTCAATCGCATTGACTGAAGTAGAATCGCCAAAAGACACAATGGCAACCAAAACAGCAAATATTGTTATTGCTTTTTTCAATAAAATTCCTCTTTTTAAAACTTTTTTTAAAATTGTTTTTCATAAAATTATATCGTAAAAAGGCAAAAAAAGCAACTCTATTGGCTTAATTTTGGTATAATTAAAGGCATATATGAGCATCCTGTTAGAACCAGAACGAAAAACGGTGTGGGGGAAAATTTTTCTCTCACTGGTTTATCTTTTACTCATCATCGGCGGAATCACCATGGTATATCCATTCCTCGTGATGCTAGTATCCAGTGTTTCCTCTTCCTACGACTACAATCGCCACTCGCCTGTTGTCAAAGCGCTCTTCGATAGAAACGACCGTTTTATGCGGTCGATCTCATACAATTTTACCCGCTTCCCTCGTGACATTTTCCCTGAAGCTCCCGACACATGGGGAAGTTGGATTACCGTCGCCAAAGACGTCGAAGGAATAAACAAATTTGCAGACTCTCTTCTTAATCCCCTCACAAACGAAACGACATTCGCTCAAGTAAAAGAAAAGGCTGAAAAATTTCGCACGCTTGCAAAGTCTCACGATATAACGCGCACCACTTGCGCATACGACAGTCGCGACGTTGCAAAATTCATCGCCTCTCAAACAACTCTTGACGAGGTAAATAAAACGTGGCCGGTAAAGTATCGAAGTCTCTTCGACGTAAGTTTTTCCGTTGAATCAAAAGAAGCTCTCTGGCACAAATCATGGAAGCCCGATATCGGCAATCCCAAGTACGACATGTGGCTGAAATTCAAAGAACACTACCGCTCGTCTCTAAAGCCTGGCGGCAATTGGGTTTGCAGAACTATGCCATATCCGTTGGAAAAGGATTCGGGTATTCGCGAAGCTCTAATAATGCAATTCCACGATAACGGCTGGAGTGATTTTTTTGACAGCGCTTCCGCAAACTACAAAATGGTCGGCGAATACCTCTTTATGAGGGGAAGAGCTTTTCTCAACACCTTGATATTAGTAATCCTTTCAGTACTCGCGCACCTCACGATCAATCCTCTTGCAGCGTATGCTCTATCACGATTCAACATCAAGGGGACGGAAAAAATAATTCTGTTTTTACTTGCGACGATGGCATTCCCCGCTGCCGTTACTGCCATCCCTGGATTTTTGCTCGTAAGAGATTTGGGGCTTCTCAACACTTTTGCAGCACTCATTCTTCCAACTCTTGCAAGCGGAATGTCCATATTTATTCTTAAAGGATTTTTCGATGCAATGCCTCGCGAACTTTATGAAGCTGCATCGATTGACGGCGCCAGCGAATGGCTTGTTTTCAGAAAAATAACATTGCCGATGACGACTCCCATTCTCGCCGTAAACGCGCTCAATTCCTTTATCGCCGCGTACAACTCGTGGGAATGGGCGTTCCTTGTCTGCCAAAAAGAATCTCATTGGACTTTAGCCGTATGGATGTATCAAATGAGCATCCAATTCGGAGGACAGCCGTGGTGCATAATGGCTGGATTTGTATTAGTGTCCATCCCGACGGCAGTCGTATTTCTCCTCTGCCAAAAGGTGATTTTGCGCGGTATCGTTCTCCCGTCCATGAAATAAAAACGCGACTGCCCGTTTTTTTAAGAGCAATCGCGTTTTTGTATTTTGGCTTTATCGTTTTACTTTGCCACGATCTGACCAGACTTTGCAAGCATGAGAGCTTCAACAGATTGGATTTCCGCAAAGCCCTGCGAGCTATGAGGATTCAAACCGTTTGATTCTTCCATAGAAGAGTCTGCTTCATTGTAAATCGTAGCCTTGCAGCCTGTAAGCGATTCAAAGAAGATGTTGCCCTTGTAAAGGCCGAGCGTGACTTCTGCAGTTGCCTTATCAGCCCAAACCTGAACGGCGGCACGGGCAGCACGAGTAGCAGGATCGAACCAGCGACCATCGTAAATCTGATCGGCGATAAACTTTGAAAGGCCTTGGAAAAGAAGCATTGAACGACGATCCATCACAGCTTCATAAATGTACTTAAGACCCCATGAAAGGACTTCCATACCTGGTGCTTCATAAACGCCACGGCTCTTCGTTCCGATGATGCGGTTTTCAAGAGCGTGCTTCATTCCGATACCGTTACGGCCGCCGATTTCATTTGCGGTAATCATCACTTCGTATGGAGTGAGCTTCTTGCCGTTGATTGCAACACAACGTCCCTTTTCAAACTTAAGCGTCACCTTTTCGACTTTATTTGGAGCCTTTTCCGGCCACACGCCCATCGTAGGCTTTACGATGCGCATTGAAGTTTCCATGGATTCAAGATCTTCAGCCTCGTGGGAAAGACCTGCAAGGTTTGCATCCGTTGAATATTTTTTCTTCGTGCCGACGAACGCCTTGATTCCGCGCTTAGCGAGGAATTCAACCATTTGGGTACGTCCCGGGAAAAGTTTCAACAAATCGGAATCACGCCACGGAGCATAAACTCCAAACTTCGGATCGAGAACGTTCGTATAACGTTCAAAACGCATTTGGTCGTTTCCGCGGCCCGTTGCGCCATGAACGAGAACGGAGCAGCCTGCCTTTTTCATAGCAGGAAGAAGAGCCTGCACAGTAACTGCACGAGCAATACCTGTAGAGTTCCAATATCCGCCGTCGTACATTGCCTGGCATTTCACCGTTTCAAAACAGATTTCGGCCATTGGCTTTGTAACGTCTACGATGTGTGTATCAACGCCGGTAGGAGCCATGCGAGTCTTGATATCATTGATGTCTTTTTCATCAGGCTGGCCTACGTTTGCAGAAAACGCAACAACCTTCACGCCTGCATCTTTCAAGACACAGCAAATTGTCTTTGAATCAAGCCCGCCAGAAACACAAACGCCAGCGGTTTTCCCTTTAAGATCTGCTAATTTCATATCTCATCTTCCTTAATTTCTACGAAATGGCGACACTTTCGCCGTTTAAGTCTTAAAATTATACCCCTTAACGGGTTTTCCCGCAACAAGAAAAATTTTAAAACGAAGCGGTTAATGCTACTCCACAAACGAAATTATTGTGATCATCCTTGCCTGTTGCTTCGTAAACATTTGAGGCGGAACGCGTTTCTTGATCTAAAAGATAATCGTAATAGGCGACATATCCAGAAACAGAAAACATCTCGCACATACGGTAAGTTATCTCGCCTTTAAAACACGTATCCATGAGGCCGGCGTGATCAAGCGCCTCTCCGTCCAACTTCGTAAGATACCCTTTTACTCGCTGCGCATTACCGAAGCCCTGCGCCACGGAAAGACGGAAATCAAGTATCGGGTCTGTTCCTTCTTCCTTCGCGTCGATGATTGCGAACGTATGGCCGAGCTCAAGATTTAAATACGTACCGTCGTCACGATCGATATCGCGTTCATATAAAAAGCACGGCTCGAGAAACACGTCGGGAAGGCTCATTTCCAACGTTACAAATTGCGTATCCTCGCCAGCCTCCCCCATTGAACGCGGATGGTATTCATACATATAGCCGAGGCAAAATGAAAATGTCGTCGGGAGCCAGGAAAAATCCTCGGGCGAGAAGTCGTAACAGATATTGGCCGCCGGATCAAGTTCCGTATAACGTCCGCCGCGATTGCTGTACCCTGCCTTTTTCCCGTATTTAGTCGTATCAAAAATCGCAGAAACTCCAAGAGAGAAAATATCAAAAAAAGTAGCCGTCGCAGAAGGAGTGATAATCGAATCCTTATTATCCACTAAGCCATAGCTCATAAATTTTGAATCAAACATAAGAGACGCTTCAAACGAAACATACTCCTTGATTTTTGATTCAAGGCTTTTTTCTTCTATTTTTTCTTCTTGGGCATAAACACTGCTGCACAATACAGCTGCACATACCATCGGGATGTACTTTGAGTTCATTTCTTTGTTCCTTATTTTGTTTTGTTTTTATTTTTGTTTTGGTTTTTTACACCATATCGATACGGTTCTTGCGACCGTAGAGATAAAATCCGCCAAACATAGCGGCAATTAATCCAATACCGACTGACAAATAGCCCAAGCTTTGGGTAACCATCACAGCATGATAAATAGTTGATACGCTCCAACCTAATACTGTAAGATACCCGACGAAAATTGCTCCGTACAACTTGCCTATTTCACGGAACACTACCCCCGTTGCAGCTAAGCACGGAACGTACAAGAGCACAAACAAAAGATAGGCGAAGGCTTGATGATAGCCTTTTGAAAAGTGCTTGCGAAGGCTCTTGATCGTCGCCTCGTTCGATTCCTTTTCCTCGGCTTCGTCGCCGACAGCGTCCTCCTTGAAGGTTGAAAAGCCTAACGGATCTCCAATCCCGCTCACAATTCCGCCCAAATTCTCTCCAATCGAACAAAACGCTTCTTTTATTCCGCCGATGAGCGAATACTCTTTTTCTTCCTCGGCAACATCTTTCGCGTCAACTTGACCATAAAGACCGTTCAATGTTCCAATTACAGACTCTTTAGCAAAGAGTCCTGTGAAAATGGCAACACTTGCCTGCCAGTTTTCTTTTTCAACTCCAATCGGCTCAAAAATCGGCGTAATAGCCTTACCCGCCGCCGAAAGCACGGAATTTTTAGAGTCTTCATTTCCAATTGAGCCGTCCGTGCCGATTGTATTGAGAACGCCGAGCACTAGCACCATTGGAATAATAAACTTGCCCGCACGAAGCATAAAGATTTTAAGGCGTTCCCACGTATGTAAAAAGATGTGTTTTGGACGTGGCAAATGGTATGGAGGCAACTCCATAATAAAGTGCGTCGGTTCACCTTGAAAGAGAGTCGACTTCATTAAAAGCCCCGTAACGATGCCGATTATAATACCTGCGAGATAAAGGAGGAAAATCATTTTGCCTGGATTTTCCGGGAAAAACGCCAACGAGAAAATCACCCACACCGGCAATTTCGCGCTGCAGCTCATAAACGGAATCATAAATATTGTAACGAAGCGGTCGCGCTTAGACTCTAACGTACGCGTTGCCATAATCGCAGGGACAGAACATCCAAAGCCTACAAGCATCGGAACAAAACTCTTCCCTGGAAGACCAATCCAGCGCATAAACCTATCCATGACAAACGCCGCTCGCGACATATAGCCTGAATCCTCAAGAATTGCAAGACACAGGAACATACACCCTACAGGAGGCAAGAAGGTTCCGACTGTCGTTATCGCTCCCCCTACCCCATTTGCAAGAAGTGCTATAAGCCATTGAGGAGCATTCATTTTCCCGAGCAGATGTTCGCAGCCCGAAATAAAAATCGTATCGCCAGCAATATCGAAAAAGTCGATAAACGCGCCTCCAACAACTTGTGTAATCCAAAAGACGATATACATGAGGCCTAAAAAGACGGGAATGCCAAGGAAACGATTAAGGACGAACTTGTCGATTTTCTCCGTCCATTGACGCTTGCATTTCGTTATTTTCAAAACGTCTCGTGTCAAACCTGCGATAACGCCATAACGCGTATCGGCAAGCACGACATCAGGAGAATCGCCCAAAATACTTGAACACCTGTCAATCGCGCCGTCAATAACCTCTGGCGCCATATCATGAAAATCAATCAACGCCTTGCGAATCATCGGATCGCCTTCTATCATCTTTAACGCTACCCAGCGCGGATCGACTTTAAAATGCTCGGCTGTTTTTATCGATGCAGATGAGAGGATGTCAATTTCCTGTTCAAGCTCATTTGGATACTCCAATGAAACCTTTGGCACGCGTGGATTTTTTGACGCCTCTTCCAAAACTCCGCATAACCGCTTTACGTCACGGGAATCATTTGCATTTATCCCTATGACAGGTACGCATAAATGCTTTGAAAGGTGGTCAAGATCTATTTCAATACCGCGGATTTTTGCCAAATCCATCATCGTCACCACGACAATGATTGGAACTTTCAATTCGCACAACAAAAGAGTCAAATAAAGATTGCGCTCGAGGTTTGTTGCGTCAATTACATTGATAAATACGCTCGCCTCTCTACTCAACACATATTCGAGAGAAACCTTCTCGTCCTCGCTCGCTGCAGTCAAAGAATAAATGCCAGGAATATCAACTAAAGTCGCCTTCTCGCCACCTAATGTAAACGTACCTTCCTTTTTCTCTACCGTCACTCCTGGCCAATTGCCAATATGTTGATTTGCACCGGTAATTGCATTAAAAAGTGTAGTTTTACCACTATTGGGGTTTCCAATTAATCCTATCGTTTTCATATTTTTCTCCAAATTAACGAACATCGTTTACCGTAAGTTTCTTCACCTTGATTACACCAACCTCATCCTTACGCAGGCTAAGATGATATCCGCGAACAGCTATTTCAAATGGATTTCCCAAAGGAGCGACATTGATAATCTGAATCTGTACGCCACGAGTAAGACCAAGAGCCAACAACTTTGCTCTATATGCTGCATTTCCTAGCGTATATCCCGTAATTTCGGCAATTTCGCCAGCTTTTAATTCTGCCATTGTCATTTCTATTTGATCCTTCTTTTGTTAGTCTAATATAAGTTAGACGAGTATAAGTTTACTAAAACTAACTTCCCGTGTCAATCTTATCTTTTATAAAAAAATCTTTCCTTCTTCAATTACCGTCTTACCACGCAATTTTATTGAGTTTTCCCTCTTTTTTTGGTACAATATCTCCTAATAAATTTAAGGAGTTTTTAAATGCTTTACCACATATCTTCGTACCTTGAAATGATATGGGGGCCGTTTCGCCTTTTACGGTCCCATGCGACATTGCTCGCTATAGGAACTTTTTTGGCGGCAATAACAGTTCTTGTTCTTTTGCCAAAACTTTGGCACAAGCTTCCAAGCGATCAGGGCAAGGCAATTTTAGGTAAAGACGGTATGGTTTCAAAAGGCAAACCCACGGGAGCAGGCTTTTTTATCACGCTCTTGATTCTTCCCGTCATTCTCTTGTTCGTACCTCTTTCCATCCCCTTTTTAGGCGTCATCTTTTTCCTATACATCTCTATGCTTTTTGGTTATCTTGATGACCGCGCAAAAATTGCATGGGGGCAATTAAAGAAAGGGCTTCTCGATACGATCGTTTCTGCCGGTGTTGCATCGTGCATCTACTTAAGTATCGCCCAAGGAACTGGTGTTTACGAAACAATCACACTTTGGTTCCCGCTTTCAAAAGAGGCTTGGCTCGTTCCCTGGTATTATTACATCCCGATAGCGACTTTCATCCTTTGGGTTTCCCTCAACTCCACAAATTGTTCTGACGGAGTCGATGGGCTTGCAGGTTCTCTTTCGGCCGTATCCTTGGCAAGTCTTGCAATCTTCCTTTACCTCGTCATCGGTAATATGCCGGCGGCAAAATACCTCTTGATTCCAATTGGCGGAACGGCCGCCCGCCTTGCCGCCCGCTGGGCAATATTCCTCACCATTGTAGCAGGCGGCGTAGCAGGATATTTGTGGTGGAATGCAGAACCTTCGAAGGTATTGATGGGAGATGCAGGCTCGCGTTTCTTAGGCCTGCTCGTAGGTGCTGGCGTTTTGGCTACCGGTAATCCCGTTCTCATTCTCGCCTTTGCGCCAGTCGTCCTTATAAACGGCGGAATGGGCCTAGTAAAACTTATCCTGTTGAGAGTACTCAAAAAAATGGGCTTCGATACACGTCCTACAAACGACCTACCAGAGGAAGACGCGAAGAAACAAAGCCCGCTCGTAAAAGCCCTCTTTAAAATCCGCTTCCCTCTTCACGACCATTGCAAAAGAAACTTAAAATGGTCGAATGCACAGGTGTTAATGCGTTTTATGCTTTTACAAATTTTCCTCGTACCGTTGATTTTCTTCATATTGATAAAAATCCGCTAAGAATGAAATTATTGAAAAATACTCTTTTTATCGCATATTCATCTATATGTTTATTCGCTCCATCTTTCGTTGGAGCGAACGAACCATATAAACTTTCCGCCAATGCCGTAAATTCGCGCCGTATCAACGTACCGAAAATAGCAACTTCATCCGAGGGGTTCATTTCCGTAATGGCTGCCGACAAAGCGGACGACACCGTCGGCTTTCGTCTTCCCCTTCTCAACTTCGCAACACGCAACATTCGAGAACTTGCAAAAACGTACGACCTTGACATTCCTCGCGGGGAAGCGGGCTTAATCATAAATGCCCTTTCCGGCACTTCAAACGACACGCGGGTCGTAGTCAACACTTTTAGATCGTCACGCCGCAGATTAGTAACGAAAATAACGCTCCCTTCGCCAGGCTATTCCGACATAGAAACATTGAAATACGAAATCGGCTCCGCCTTTTTACATTCGTGGCTTGATTCAAAATCAAACGAAAACATTCCACCTAACGCCCTGCCAAAGCTTTTGATAGTTGGCCTCATGCGTGCCACCAATAGGGATTTAGTTGTAAAAGACATCCGTTTCGTCCTTGATTTGTGGTCCAAAGCAGCCTTGCCGCCATTGCATGAAATTTGCGAAGACGTCTATTCTTCTCATACTATCTCTCCGCAAGTGGCGGGATACATAGCATTTGAACTGAAGAAAAAAGGATTGATAAAGCCTCTTCTTGAAAAAATAATTTCAGGCAAGGGATATGACGGGAAAGAAATCGCAAAACTCCTTACAGGTGTAGACGGTCATGCCGAGCAGGATCGCATTCACGATGAAATATTGATAAAATTATCGAGATCCGTTCTTTCTCCAGGAGAAATCAACGAGTGGGACACTAAGGTTTTCTCTTCGCGTCTCTTGCTTTTTTCGCCCATTTTTGGTAAAAATAACTGTGTCAATGAGGCGCCATGTTCTTTTCGTGACGCCATTTCTCGTTCGCAAAAAGAGGATTGGATTAAAGAAGCCGCCATCTCAAAGGCAAAGACCCTTCCCTTTTATGCGATGGGGCGTGGCGAAGCGTTAGTCGAGGCGTCTCGTGCGTATGCGGTATTTTTGCAAGCTCTTGGGAAAGGAGAAACGTCTCCCGCAACTCTCAACAGCTTGTTGGACATTGCAGACAAAAAGCTGCTCAAAGTAACAGCAGAAACAACAACGGGAGCGGAAGCTTCAAAACGATGAAAACTGAAAAAACCATAACAGGGAATGTCGACCCAGACGTTCTTTCCTATACAGTTGGGGACGACCCCATTCTGGATCTTGAACTTGCAGTTTGGGACTGCATCGGAACGGCAGCACACGTAACTATGCTTTCCGAAATGTCCGTCACCCCGAGTGTTGTGACGGCCGACGAGGCATCTAAAGTCAAAAAAGAACTCGCTAAAATCATTGAATCCGCAAAGGCTGGCGATTTTACAATCGAAGAATCAGATCAAGACGTTCACATGGCAGTCGAACGCCGCCTTACGGAAACGCTTGGAGATTTGGGCAAAAAAATCCACACCGGCCGCAGTCGCAACGACCAAGTGGCAGTTGACGTGCGCCTTCACATAAAAGATCAAATTCTTGCTCTTGAAGAAGAAGTTGCCGCCCTTTCAAATTCTCTCGTCGAATTCGGAAAGAAGTACAATCTCGTTCCTATGGTCGGGCGTACACACCTTCAGCCTGCAATGCCAAGCAGCATTGGAGTTTGGGCGTCGGGACATGCGGAAATGATTCTCGATCAGATTTCGAACATTGAAGCGGCATACAAAATAAACGACGCGTGCCCGTTAGGCAGCGCCGCCGGCTATGGCGTACCATTGCCGCTTAACCGCGAACGGACATCTTCGCTTCTTGGATTCGCCCGCCCATTGCACAATGTGTTTGGAGCATCCATGGCGCGCGGCGAGGATGAATCAGCCCTCCTTTGTGCTCTTGCCCAATTGATGGCCGTTCTTTCGCGTCTCGCTCAAGACGTCATAATTTTCTCAATGCCTGAATTTGGCTACTTCACCCTTCCCCGTGCATATTGTACGGGAAGCTCGATTATGCCACAAAAATACAACCCTGATGTAATGGAACTCGTTCGCTCAAAAACGGCAACGGTGTTAGGCCTTGCGACAAGTTCCCTTTCAATGCTCCACGCAATGCCAGGCGGATACAACCGCGACCTTCAGGATTGCAAAGGTTTGTATATGAAGGGCCTTTCCATCACCCGCACGACGCTGCGTATCATGGCGAAATTTATTGACGGAATGGGAATCGACGAAGAAAAACTCCGCGCAGGATTTATCCCTGGCGTGTTTGCTACGGACGTCGCTCTGCGCAAAGTTGCAGAAGGAACTCCTTGGCGTGAAGCGTACCATGCCGTGCGCGACAACCTTGAGGCCCTTTCTTCAGAAGATCCCGATGCCGCCGTACAAGCAAAAACGCATGAAGGCGCAACGGCCGGGCTCAATTGGAATTTCTATGAAAACAGGATTTCGGATATTTCAAAGTCTGTGACAGATCGTCGCAACGATTTCAACAAAAAAATGGAGGAATTATTAGGATGAAAGAAATAAGTATTCAATTCTCGCAAGCGTGGGAATATGGTGGTTGGATTATGTGGGTTATGGCGGCTCTTTCCGTCATTGCTTTCGCAATATTTTTAATCGTCTTGATTACGCAGCGCCGTCAGGCAATATGCCCTCAAGAATTGATTAGTGAGGTTTTCGACCTTCTCAACAAACGCAAAGTGGAAGATGCGTATCAAGCGTGCTTGCGCAAGCCTTGCCCGTTTTCCGCTGTCGCATTGGAGGCGATGAGTTCCGGCGCCAAATCTGCAGATTCTATTGCAACAATCGGCTCGCACGTTTCCGAACGCCTCAACGCCGTCGTTGACTACCTTGCGGATATTGCGGCAATCGCTCCTCTCGTAGGTCTTCTTGGTACTGTCCTCGGCATGTTCAGCGCTTTCGGCGGCATTGCAAGCGACGTAGCGGCAAACGCCCGTCCGGTAGTGCTCGCGCAAGGCGTTTCCCAGGCGATCGTCACGACTATTTTCGGTCTTGTCGTTGCAATCCCCTGTATTGCAATCCATGCTTTCTTGCGTCGTCGCACGGCAAAGAGAATTTCTGAACTTGAAACACTTTCCGATAAGCTTATCAAGGTATTCAAATGATTTTCAACAAAGAAAAAAAATCTTCCAAGAGCGCAGTCATCCCGATGACGTCTTTAATGGATGTCATCTTCCTGCTCTTGTGCTTCTTCGTAACCTCAAGCGTTTTTTCGCAATGGGAAACAGAAGTGGAGATTTCCTTGCCCACAGCAAAGTCGGCTACTATCCAAGGTCGACTTCCCGGGCAGGTAATTCTTAACGTGGACGAAAAAGGTGGAGTTTCCGTAAATGGACTTGCGCTCACGCTTGAAGAGGTAACTACGCGTCTTGCCCGTATAGCGAAAATCTATCCAGGGCAGAGCGTTATTATCCGCGCAGACAAAGCAACTGATTACGAAGCTCTCATGAATGTAATCGACGCTTGCCGTAGTGCCGACGTGTGGAATTTCTCTCTTGCCACAAAAGACAATCAAGAAGCAAAAAGTTCAAACGAGTCTAAATAAGGAGGAGTAATGTTTAAACCAAGCAGCACTTCCGTATTCGCTTTTATAACCGTTACAACATTAACTCTTGCAGCATCCCATTGGAACGGCGGAAGAGTTCCGCCTGTTCATCGCCTCGCACCTGTCGACGGCGATTCTACCGCCATTTCCCCATCTGAAATCTCCCCTTCCGGAATTTCATTTGAAAAGACGTGCGGTCAATGCCACGATGTATCTGCAATGAATGGAGCCTCTCACTTCAGAACGGGGCTTTACACAAATGAAGCAGTCAATAAAGCGTATACCGAACCTTGGTTTTTAGTCGATGAAAAACTCGGCACATCAATCCCCCTTTCCTTTTCCGCGCAAAAAGGCATTTATACGCCAGCTGCCATCGGAATGTCTGCGTGGCAATGGACGAAAGAATTTGCACGAAACTTTCCTGGCGGAGGCATCGGCTCTGATACTAATGCGATGGAAGAAGTGTGCGGCGCAAAGTCGCGCTGGTTAGTAACAGGACCACTTGAGAAAAACTGTCTTGCCTGCCACCAGCAAGACGACGAATACGATTCCAGCGAATGGGCCCGTCAAATTGCCCGCGAAAACTTTAGCGGGGCTGCAAGCGCCGCCTCGGGTATCGCGCAGGTTGAAGGTATGAACGCTCGCATGGGGGCAACTTGGAGCGGCGCCGTTCAGAAAGTAAACCCCGATGACAAGCTCTTCAAAGTTCCACAGCGCATCAAGTACGACTTGAAGCGTTTTGACGATAAAAACCGCTGTCTCTTCAAAGTCGGAAAGCCTCGTAACGAGCGCTGTTTCGCATGCCACTCTGTTACGCAAAAGGATATGCCTTCTCACGCGATTGCAGGAGACGTACACTTGCGCGCGGGAATGAAATGTGTTGATTGCCACTACAACGGAATCGACCACCGCGTTCAAACAAAATCCTGCGGCGATTGCCATATCGACCCTAAAGGGGCAGGTCCAAAGCCCGCTCATAAAGGCATTCCGCTCGTTCACTTCAAGAAGATTTCTTGCAGGGTATGCCACTCCGGCGTAACAGCAAACGGCGAGGTCGCTCAAGTACGCACGTCGCGCGCCAACAGGATTGGAATTTATGGACGAGCGCAATGGGCAACGGATATTCCAAACATTCTTGAACCAATTTATATGAAGACAAGTCCTGGCGGAAAAATTTCTCCCTACCGTATGACATGGCCAAGTTTCTTTGCTGTTGTCAAAGGTGAAAACGTTGAACCTATTCGTCCTGACGATGCTCTTTTAAACGGCGCAAATGCCATCAAGGGCGCATTGACAAAATCTTCGGTAGCAAAAACACTTAATAATTTATCACAGAAAGATAAATCGAAAGAATTCGCCTTCATCGGTCACGGAAAACTTTGGAAGGTTGATGGAACGAATCTCGTTGCCTCTGCGCATTCTGCCGCAGAGCCGATCTATTGGGGCTTTACTCACGACATCCGTCCTCGCCGCCAGGCAAGAGGCGCAGCCCCTGCCAAATGTGCCGACTGCCACACGGGTGACTCAAAATTCTTCTTAGGAAAGATTACGCCCACAGGCCCTATTACAGATGCTCATAGCGAAGCAATTTCAAATTACACTCTTATGGGACTTGATGGATGTTATCAGAAACTCTTAGGAACGACATTTGCAATGCGTCCTTTATTCAAGGTATTCCTTTGGGCGGTATTTGGATTTATGGCTGTATTTGCAATTGCAATGTCGTTTGTCCTTCTCAAATTGCTTATTGAAAGAATAGCAGAGAAAGATTGCTCATTGCGCAAATTGGTAAGAGTATTGACTCGCATTACCTTCATTCTTTCCCTCCTTTACCTTGCCTCATCCGGCATCATTGGATGGATTTCGGGAACGATGACTTCTTATGCGTTGATTCTTCACATGGTAGCAGGCGGCATTTTTGCAGCGTGCGTTCCCGTCCTTGCGATGTTCTCGACCAATCCAAACGAGGAATGTATTTGCAAGGCGGGGAATTGGAGCATTTGGTGTATCTTGGCAGCGGTAGTATTGTTCAGCGCGGTAATGCCTATGATGACCGTATTTGGAGGGGTTGACCAACTCGCGCTCCTTTGGCTGCATAGAATATCTTCCCTCGCTTTTGTCTTTGCTTCGATTATGGTTTGCGTATCAAAGAAGGTTCGTTGCTACTGTAAGATGAGGAAAGAGAAACAAGGAAAGTAAGTTTTCACAATGTCGTCAATCTACACACATAGAGCAATGAATTGTCAATTCGCAATTACATTTGCCGATGGAGCGGAACGTTCGATTTCTGAAGCGGCTTCTGTTGAAGCATTCAGAAAGATTGACGATATTGAACGTCTCTTAAGTACTTTTAATGACACTAGCGACGTAGCGGTAATACGCAGTTTAAAGCCAGGAGAAGTCGCCGTAGTTGCGCCTGAAACGATGGCTGTGATTCTTGAATCAGTCAATGTTTGCGCGGCGACACAAGGCGCCTTCGACCCTTCCCTCGCACCGGTCATGAAACTCTTGCGCGACAATGGCATGAATTGGGAAAACATCTCAAAAGAGGATTTTGAAGATGCCTTTGCAAGGTGTGGAATGCAGCGCCTCGTCATAGACATAGAACATACTCGCATTTCCGTAACTGAAGACAAATTGGGAAGACCGACACCCGTCGAGCTTGATTTCGGCGGCATTGGAAAAGGATTCGCCCTTGACGAATGCAAGAAAGTCATAAAAGGCGAACAATTTGAAATAACCGACTTTATGATTGATGCCGGTTCCTCCACCGTTTTGGCAAGCGGAACAATTCCGCAAAAACTTGGCGTCGGAGGAAAATGGAAAAGCCGCTCAAAACACAAAGCATACATTGAAATAAAAAATGGAGCATTGTCCGCCTCCGGATTTGAAGCGCAGGGGCAACACGTGATAAACCCTCGCAAATGCGAAGCCGCTTCCTCTTGGGAGCATGCTTGGGTAGTTGCTCCTAATGCGACAATTGCCGACGCTCTTTCAACTGCAGTTCTTTCTATGAGCGAAAAAGAAATTGCAAATGCCGCAAAAGAATTACGCTCAGATATTTTAATCGCACGAAAACAGTCACCGATATTTGACAAATTACGGGACCCTCTCAAATGGATTAAAGGATTAGCCGCATGACAATTCGTACTCTTTTAGAAAACAGTGCAAAAACGCATCCCGATGCTGTTGCTTTAAAATTTTTCAAAAACGAGCGATGGCAAACTTGCTCTTATGCCCAATTCTTGAAAAATGTCCACATAATCGCCCAGGCTTACGGAACGGTTTTAGGGGCAAAACCGCGAGAAGAAAACGTCGCGTTGATTCTCCCCAACAATCCTGAATGGGTAACCTCTTATCTTTCTTGCAGCG
Source organism: Kiritimatiellia bacterium (assembly GCA_017646325.1). Classification (GTDB taxonomy): domain Bacteria; phylum Verrucomicrobiota; class Kiritimatiellia; order RFP12; family UBA1067; genus RGIG9934. The sequence goes on along the minus strand of JAGCMU010000061.1, from coordinate 21,140 downwards.
GCGCGGGTGTAGGCGTTGTAACGGTAGATCCAAAGCTTCACGACGAGGAAGCGCATTGGATAATATCAAACTCTCAAGCGACAATCGTCACAACAGATGTTGCTCACCTTGAAATGATGCGCAATATTTTACCAAACCTTCCGTCTGTCCGTTCTCTCGTTTTGATTGGAGCCGTAAAAGAAGAGGATTTGAAGCAAATCGGTAATGTAAAAGTATATTCGTATGAAGCCTTTTATGAGCAATTTAAAGAAACCGAAACTTCCTGGTACTCCCAGAATGTGGCGAAAGAAGACGACATAGCGTCCATTCTCTACACATCGGGAACTACGGGCAAGCCAAAAGGCGCGATGCTCACGCATAAAAACTTCATTGAAGATGCAAAAGGCTCTATTGAAGGATTTGAAGCCGATGTTGATGAGCGAGATTCATTCTTGGTTGTACTTCCCCTCTTCCACGCCTTCTCATTCACGGCAAATTTTGTTGTCGCTCTCCAAATGGCAAGCGCGCTTTATTTCGTCAGATCTCTCTACACGGTCGCCGAAGACACACGCAATCTAAAACCGTCTGTCATCATGTGCGTACCGCTCATGGCGGAAAAGTTCTACGAAAAAATTGAAAAGAAAATCAACTCTTCAAAACTGGCGAAACTGCTCATAGCCTGTGGTTTAAAATCTCTCGTTCAGAAAAAGCTCACCTCATCTCTTGGCGGCAATATCCGCTTCATGTTAGTTGGCGGCGCTCCATGCCCGTTACACATCATTAATGGCTTTAACAAGTTTGGAATAAAAATGATTGAAGGGTATGGTCTTACGGAATGTGCTCCAATCGTTTCTATTTCCGGTGCCCAATCAGGAAAAGTCGGAACTATCGGAAAGAAAATCCCGGGCATTGATGTACGCATTGACAATCCCAACGAAAACGGAATTGGAGAGTTGCAGGTTAAAGGCCCTATCACTATGAAGGGATATTGGAAAAACGACGAGGCGACCGCAGCAACTTTTGACGGCGAATGGTTTATGACCGGCGACTTGGCTACGATTGACGATGATGGTTACATCACAATACGCGGAAGAAAAAAAGCCCTCATCGTAAACCGCGAAGGCAAAAACATCTATCCTGAAGAAGTGGAAAACTATATCGCAGAAGATCTTTTCGTTTCCGATTGTATCGTAGTTGGATATACGACAGGTGATTTGCCCGGAGAAAAAGTAGGCTGTATTGTTTGCCCTAATCTTGAAGTGTTGAAAGAAGAAACGAACGGAAATCTTCCAAGCTGGGAGGATATCGAAAAAATCACAAAAGAACGCGTACAGGCAAGATGTCACAATATGGCCGACTACAAGCGCGTCAGAAAAGTCGTTATTTCAAAAACTCCTCTCTTGAGAACTTCTACACAAAAAATCCGTCGTGGAGAATACAAAGGTACTTTAGACGAAAAATAAAAAGGATAACAAATATGAACTTATTATCATCAAAAAACTCGTGGGTGATTGCACCAATAATCTTCTTCATCGGCATCGTAAGTTTTGTGTTCTGTTGGCTCACAATAGATCCAAGAACTTTGATCATCTCATTTGACAACGACGGACATTCATTAGTCGAGATTTTAACTCTTCCAGTATTTGCAATGATTATTCCTCTTGCATGGTTATGCTGCCCGGTAAGCGGCTCGATGAAGAAAAAAATATTTTTCTCTTCCATCTTCTCCCTTCTCGGCTTTATGGCACTCGTACGCCAGCTTGACTGGCACAAGCAATGGTTCAGCATGATTTGGCCTGAAATCACATTTAAAGGCACTGTTTTCAAAATGCGCTTTTTAACATCTCCCGACATTCCTTTCATGCCGAAACTGTTCGTGATTGCATTCTTTATTCTCTTTGGATTTGCCGTTCTGACACCTCTCGTATTTTACTTCAAAAAACTTTTCAAAGGCTTTTTCAAAATGCACCCTGTTGCATGGTCTGTCGCATTCTTCGGCATCTCTGGCGTTATGTCTCAGGCGTGTGACGGGCTTACGAAAACATGCCGCAAGGCAAACCTTTTTACTCCGGAATTGCTTGACGCTTCTTCTGGTGCTGTCACCGCCCTTTTCACGGCAATAGAAGAAGGCGGAGAACTTTTAATGGCAATCTTTGCAGTTCTTGCAATCATCCAGTCTCACGTGATTTTCGCTCCTGACACGCCTGCGGAAAAGCATAAGGAAATTTAAAATATTTTTCTGCAGAACACTTGCGCATCACCATTTTTTTTGTTAGTATAGTTGTATGAATTCGGTAGAGCTTGTTTAGGCAGGCTCTTAGAAACTGGAAAAACAAGGTTTTCCTTAATTAAGCACATTAGCCGACGGTCTCGTAACAAACATTACGACTTTTCCGCATGACAGCGAGCGACACGTCGAGGTGGGCGAAAAAGAAAAATCTGTTTGGAAAGTAAAATTTCAGTTGCCTTGCGCGACTGAGGCGGTGAGGTTGAATTCAATACGATCCGCAAAAAAAGGCCAGCGTTTGCTGGTCTTTTTTTATCTTTTTATTTGCGGAAAAATGCGGAGAGTACGCTTAGTGCAAATATTGCCGCCGTCTCCGCCCTCAGGATTGTCGGACCGAATGTAACAGGGATAGTACAAGACAAGAGAGCTTCCATTTCTTGCGGAGTAAAATCCCCTTCTGGACCTACGAACACACCGACTGAAGATAAATCTTTTTGTGCATTTAATTCATCAAGGAATGATTTAGGCGGCGGATTCGTCAAAGCTCCGGTAAAAACCACGTCGCAATCTTTCACGATCTTAAGCGAATCTTCAAAATCGACGGCTTCAACAATTTCCGGAAGCCATGCAGCATCGCTTTGCCTTGCGGCATCCAACGCGACACGACGCCACCTTTCAGCCTTTGCTGGACGCTCATTCGCCGCCAAGCGGACGATGGAGCGATCGGAAATCACCGGCACTATTCGCGTCGCTCCAAGTTCGACAGCTTTTTCAATAGTCCAATCCCAACGCGACCCCTTCGTAACGCAGGCGAAAAGAGTTATTTCAGTTTTTTGACGCTCGACATTTCGAACTTCGCCCGTTGCAACTAAAGGCGCTTTTTGCGATTCTACCTTATATGTGCGCACTCGCCCTTTACCGTCAAAGAGTTCTATTTCTTCTCCGTTTTTAGGACGAACTACACTTAAATGATGCGACGCTTCTTTTGAAAGCGTCACAACATCTTCAAGCGCAGTTTCAAAAAGGCGATGCATGCTTATTTGTTTTTCTGCAACACTTCTTTGTGTGCGTAAAATGTTTTCACGTTATTCTTGAACTCTTTTTGCGACGCATAATTTTCAAGTTTCAAAGATGCTTCAAACTCTTCGAGTTGCTTCTTCTGCGCAGAACTCAAGTTCACGGGAACATCGAAAACAATACGCGCGAAAAGATCGCCTGATTGACCGCTGTGGATATCTGGCGCGCCTTTCCCGCGCAAACGCAAAACTTTACCGTTTGGCGTTCCTGCAGAAAGCCTAACTGTTGCCGTACCTTCTGGAGTTGGGATATCAAGGTCGCCGCCCAATGCCGCCAAGAATGGCGATACGGGAACATCTACGTAAAGCATCATTCCTTCACGCTCAAAGATATTAGATTTTCTTACGTTGATTACGACGAGCAAATCACCTGCTGGACCGCCGCGCAATCCGCCGCCGCCCTTGCCGGAAAGGCGCAATCTTGAACCTGTGTCAACACCTTTAGGAATACGCAAAGCAATCTTTTTAGGAGTGCGGACGTGACCCGTGCCATCGCAGTGTTTGCAAGGCTTTTCAACCATCGTCCTCGCGCCGTGGCACGTCGGACACGTTTGACGGAGTTGGAAAATTCCGCCGCCGCCGATAACGACACCCTTACCGCCACAAGTCTTACACGTCACGCGAGAAGAGCCTTCTGCCGCGCCAGTTCCTTTACAGTGCGAGCATTGCTCAGGAAGTTTTAATTCAAGAGTTCTTTCACTTCCGAAAAGAGCCTCGTCAAAATCGATTTGCATCTCAATTGACATATCTTCGCCGCGCTGTGGAGCATTTGGATCTGTCTGCTGACGGCGCGAACCGCCAAAGAAATCACCAAACCCGCCAAAGCCGCCGAAGCCGCCGCCACCGCCAAAAATAGAACCGAGAATATCGCCCAAATCAACGTCTTGGAAGTGCGAGAAATCGCGGCCAAAATCAAATCCGCCTGGCCCGAAATTAATTCCCTGATGGCCGAACTGATCGTAGCGAGCGCGCTTTTCTTCATTCGAAAGGACTTCGTAAGCTTCGGAAATTTCAGAGAATTTATCCTTCGCCTCCGGATTATCGGGATTACGATCCGGATGCCACTTCATCGCGAGCTTGCGATAAGCCGTTTTTATCTGATCTGCCGTAGCGCTTTTATCAACGCCCAGCACCTCATAGTAATCTCTCTTCTCTGCCATCGTTATTCTCCCTTACCCGAGGAAACCACAACTTGCGCAGCACGAAGAAGCTTTCCGTTTAAAAGCCATCCACGCTTAACCTCTGTCATCACATGGCCCTCTTCGACTTCTTCGCTTGGCAATTGAGCAAGGGCTTCGTGGTAAGACGTGTCAAAGGGTTCTCCCAAAGAATCTATTGGCGTAGCGCCATTCGATTCAAGCGTTTTTAAAATACCGTCGTATACAAGTTTTACGCCTGCAACAAAGGGGTCCTCTAAATTTTCCGCCTTGCTTAATGCAAGAAGCAAATTATCGACAGATGGAAGAATCTGTTTGATGATATCGGCAGACGCCTGCTTTAAAAGCTCCTCTCTATCGCGAATCGTGCGGCGACGGAAGTTGTCAAAATCGGCTAACGTACGGGCATATTGATCTTTCCAATCTGGTTCTGCCGCCTTTTCTTCTTTCACCTCTTCATTTTGAACTTTTTCTTCAGGCGTTTCGCTTGCAGCATCACCTTGAGGAGCAGCATTTGACATTGCTTGGGCCTCCTCAACCTTGCTATCGTTCATTTCCTCAACTTTATTTTCTTTTTCCATTTTAAATCCTATTTCTCTTTTTTTAAAAAGTGAAAATTTGAATTATTAAGTATACTATTTTACGGCAAAATCTTCAAGTGAAGAAGTTTTAATTAACAAAAACAAAGTGTCAACAAACCCGCGACAAAACAATATACGCCAAAAAGCCAAAACTTGCTGCTCTTTAAAGTTTTAACGAGAACGGCAAGTGAAAAATAACCTATGATGGCGGCAACAATAAGCCCGTAAATAGTAAGTGACCATGAAATTTCATTTGCTTGAGATTCTGAAAATGATTTTACGGTTTGCAAAACCGCTGCGCCTGCGATAAGCGGAGCCGACATAAGGAAGGAAAATTCCGCCGCCTTTTCCGGTTCGATATGCGTCATTCTTGAAGATGTAAGCGTCATTCCGCTGCGGGAAACGCCTGGTAAAAGAGCAATAGCCTGAGCTACGCCCATGTAGAATGCGCGTTTAAAAGAAATATCCTTCTTCCCTTGCGGCAAGTATTTCGTAATGCACAAAACAGCCGCCGTAAACATCAATAACGCGCCTGTCATTTTTGCGTTTTCAAAAAGTCCCTCTATCTTTTCTTTAAAGAAGACGTAAATTACTATGGCGGGAACAGATGAAATTAAAATCTTCGCAATGTATTTCCATGAAGACAAATCTCTTCGAAACATCCCTGAAAGAAGAGAAAAAACGACTTTCCGATAGTATACAAAAATAGCCAAAAGCGTCCCGAGATGAAGGAAAGTATCAAGACGCATTCCAGGAGCATTAACCCCAAGAAGGTGCTGCCCTATCACAAGATGACCTGAACTTGAGATAGGGAGAAATTCTGCAACACCTTGCAAGACAGAAAGAATTGTAACATCTATAAAATTTTGCATACCGAAATATTATACCATTATTTGCCGTGACTATGATATCTTTTTTCTAAGTGTCATCGATCCGAGGGATAGCAAGACGATTGAAACCACAATGCACGTAATACCGGCCTCGCAGATATCCGTCCATTCGATACACCTGTTTATTGAAAGAGACTCTATGGGAGAAGGAGATTCAATCCATTTAGTCATATCATGAACGGCTCGCGATATCCAAAGGCCGAATCTGTCAGCCCAAGTCGTTTCAAACTCATTCGGATATTGATCAACTACGCTTGGCGACATCGTTACAACAGACAACGAAACTAAAGAAGTGAATATCGCGACTGGACGAGAAAGCCCAGAAGATAAAAAGAGCCCAAACGCCCCCACCAATGAAATCACGAAAAACTGCATAATAATTGAACGGACAAGGTTCATCTCGAAAGGATCTGCAGGGGTGAGAAGTTCAATGTCTTTGCGCGGACGCAACATCACAGACGCATCACCCTTGTTTGAAAAAGCAAGTAAACACTTCCCGTCTTTTACCGGAGCGACATTTTTAACTATTCCCTTTTCCAATGGAACATCAATCGCCGTTTGCGTTTTATTTGAAAACGCAACGCCCCACGAATCTATCGCAAAGCGGCCGACAACATCAGAGCGCATCTCCATCGCAGTAGAAAATCGGACTCGCACCTTAATCTCGTCTGCATTCAACACCCCCGCGTCAAACTCCCATGCCTGCACGGCATTAGTCCGTATTGATTCATATCTGTCCGCTTCCTTCGTTGCCAAAAACGCGAGAACTGTCGCCTTAGGGGCGTTGCGGACTTCTTCAGGCGTTTGGGGATTGTTCAAATACGCGTCCATTATCTGCCGTGCCGCGACTTCCGGAGGCGGCAAAATCGGAGCATGGTGATGATTGCATGGCGCACCCGATTTAAATGGAGAGAGCATTAAAGTCAAAACCCCGGAACAGACAAGTACACAAAGCGCAATTGAACAAAATGCGCCCCATACTCCAACCATCGATGAAAATGCCGATACCGGGCGGACTAACGAAAGTGACAAGCGCCCTGCGACACGCTCATTTGAAAAGAAACTCGACGCTGCGCATAAAATTGAAATCAACAATACGCCATACGCCCCACCCGTGATAACACGGATAAACATCTCTTCCGCACCTGAAAGAGTTCCGTCGGAGCGAATCAATGACGGCATTAAAAAATAAATTCCAAACGTCGCGACAATCAATGCATAAAAACTTCCGCCACGGACCAACGCGCGCCACGCTAATTTAAAAGCACCCTTCATATTTTATTTGTCGCCCCCTTGAGCCTTGATTTTGTATCCTGATGAAAGCAAAATTTCTTTTAACTTTTTCATCGCCGTAAAAATCCTTGATTTTACCGTACCTTCGGGGATTCCCAAAATTTTAGAAACCTCGACATACTTCAACTCTTGAATAATTCCAAGTTCCACGGCGTCTCTCAAGCCTTCCGGCAAAGCGGAAATAGCCTTGCGCACCATCGCACCTTTTTCATCTATTTCATTAACGGGATTAAGTTCATTTGCGACTAAATCTGCGTCCCGTTCAAGTTCTTCGCGAATTATCTTCTGACGCCCTTCCCGACGGAAAAAATCAATCGCCACCTGTCCTGCCAACAAAAAAAGGAATGTCAGGAACTTAGATTGCGCCGTATATTTTTTTCGATAATTCCACAGCTTTAAAAAAGTAAGTTGTGCAAGGTCTTGTGAATTTTCATACGAAATGTTTTTACGCATAAAAAAGTTCAACAATACATCGCTGTATTTATCAACTAATTTTGAAAAACTTACTTGCGAGCCACGAGAAGCAAGCACCATCAATTGGGAATCATCGTCCGACACAAAAGTAGACTCCTCCGCTAAAACTGATGCACTAAATTAAAAATAGCATTAAGAGGCGGCGTTTTTACATCTAACCATCCAGAACCGTCAACACCGACAATATTAAACCAAATGAGGATGACAACAATTGCAAGAGCCTTCCCGAAACCTATTAACGAGCCTAAAATCGCATTTGTCGGCTGACGCACGCATATCGATATGAATTTATTGACGAGAAACCACGTTATGCCGTAAACTAAAATCCCAAATAAAACGGTAATCAGAGCGGCAATAACAATATGAGTCGTTCCTGTAAAACCGAAATTCCCTGCAAGCGTACATGAAACTCCATAAAACAGGTAAGATGAAAAAATAGAAACGAGCAAACCGACAAATGAAGCTATTTCGCCTGAAATGCCACGCCAAAGACCGATACCCATAAAGATAACGGTCATAACACCAATAGCAAGATCTGTTACCGTAAAAGCTTCCATCGTTTATCGCCGATTTTATAATGTTGAAATATATTCTTCCCAAGCGGCAACTTCTGAACGACGCCCGACCTTATAAAGAGCTTCTTTCATTTGCTTTGCAGACGCCTTATTTCCCGGCTCATGCAACAAAGAGCGTTGAGCAAACTCGACAACCGCAGGCCAACGCCCGTTCTGCTTGGCAAACTTGATTGCGGAAACGTAAATATCCTGATTAAACGGCTCGCTGTTCATCGCTCCGCGATAAGCCGCAAGAGCCTTATCGACGGCCGCAGCCTTCTTTGCAAGCGAAGCAAGTTTTTTAGCTTCTGCAAACGTTACCTTTTTAGCACCCTTTGAAGCTTCAATCTCCAAACGCTTGCGCAAATCGCCCAACACTTTATTTTCAATTCTTTCTCTGCGCAAATCACCGACGGGAAGACAACGCCCCGCCATTGCGAATTGCAAATTAGCCGCTTCAAAATAACGGGAATCCCTTGAAATAATTCCGATTTGATTCCACGCAGCGGCATTGCGCTGGTTTAAAGACAACGCCATCAGCGCATCGATTTTCGCTCCGTCAAAATCTTTTTCCACATACTTCACGACTGAACGAGAAACGTATGCGATCGAACGGACTTTATTTGGCAAGGACTTCTCTTCAATCACATAATCAAGATTAGCGTACGCGTGGGTATAATCCTCTTTCTCGTATGCGATTTGCCCTTCGACAATGACGGCTTCTGCAGATTCAGGATTGATTTTCAACGCTTTTGTGATAGCCCCTTCTGCCTTTACCTTATTCCCTAAACGCAAGTGGGTAACAGACAAATCGAGGAAAGCCGCAAAATTAGTCGGACACTTCACACACGCTCTTTCAAGAAATGAAACAGCATCTTCATAACGCCCTTCTTCTATTGCCTGGCGGGCTGCGCCGTAATCTTTACTGCCGTCATCGTTTGCGCATCCTGCAATAAAAACCGACAGAAGTGCAGACGCAATTAGAAATCCTTTGAAAACATTCATTTTATAATCCTTTCGTGAACAGAGTATATCTTACCAAATTTCCACACAAAGTGCTTTCCTTGTTAAAAATATTCGCTCTGAAAGTCTACATACTTAAATATTATACCATTTTTTGAGGTTTGCATGGTGTAAAATTCCTCATTATCATTTTACAAATCGCATACAAAACCATGTAGAAATTTTACAAAACAGTGTAATTTTTTTACAAAGATTTTACATAGATTTTACACGCTTCGTATTTATTTTTTTATAGCGATTTGTTAATATTATTGACGTTTAGAGCGCACTAAATGAACGGTGCGGATTGGACGGGTTGATTCTGGCAGACTTGAAATTCCCTGACGTCAAGCCTACCCCTCCGGCAGTCCAACCGCACCATATTTTTATGATTTCACGCCAATATCGGCAAGCTTCATTGAAATGATTCTTGAAACACCTTTTTCCTGCTGACTTACGCCATAGACAATATCAGAACCTGCAATTGTGTGCTGGTTATGCGTAATGATGAGGAATTGAGAACGGTCAAGAAATTCTTTCAACGCTTCAACGAATCGTCCAATATTCGCATCGTCAAGAGCAGCATCCAATTCGTCGAGCATACAGAACGGTGCAGGCTTGATCATAAAGATTGCGAAAAGCAATGCGACTGCCGTCATCGTGCGTTCACCACCGGAAAGGAGCGTGACGCTTTGTGGACGCTTACCTGGAGGACGGGCGATAATATCAATACCGCATTCGAGAGGATCTTCGGCATTTTCCAAAAGAACCAATCGAGCCTCGCCGCCGTTGAAAAGCTTTGTGAACATCTTTCTGAAATTCTCATCTGCCTTTTCAAATGTCGAACGGAACAATTCTCCGCTCTTCGCATTCAAATTATTGATGAGTTCACGAATCTGCTCCTTGGCGGCAATCAAATCCGCTTCTTGCGCCTTCTCACGGGTATAACGCTCTTCAAGCTCGCGGAATTCGTCAATTGCAACCATATTAACCGGCCCAAGAGCATTGATTTCGCCATTAAGCTGAGAAACTCGCTTTTCAAGTTCTTCAATTGGAGGGACGACACCGCCCGCCCATTGGGGATCCGGTTCACGCATCACGGCATTTGCATCAAGGCTGTATTCTTGATTCAAATGGTCGTAAATATTTTGACGGTGGAAGGAAAGTTCAGTTGCCGCAACTTCAAGCTTGCCTTTGCGTTCGCGAGCCTTGTCAAGAGTTTGACGAATTGCGCCAACACCGCCTTCTGCTTGATAAAGGCGGGTTTGAACTGATGTGCGGCCTTCTTTTTCCTCTTCAATCTGATTGTGAAGAGCAACGGCCTTTTCCTTCAAATCGTCAAGCGACGCCATCAATTCGGCAGAATCCTCTTTAAGATTTCTAATTGAATCTTCGTATCCGCGAATACCTGCTTCACGCCCTTCGATCATCTTCAACAAATCATCACGGCGGCGAGCGGCGTCAGACTGCTGACGCGATGTCAATTGAAGCTCGTTCTCCATTTGAGCGGTTGCAATGCGACGCTCTGTAAGAATCCTGCTCTCTTCGCTATGAGAAATTTCAAGGCGTTGCAACTCTTCTTGATGCAATGAACTTCTTTCCATGAGTGCATCGCGGCGGGCGACAGTTTCTTCCAAGTCCCTTTCAAGTTCTTCGCGCTTGGCATCGTCACCTGCGTTTGCATTGTTCATCGCCTGCAATTCCGTGCGGACTTTTTCAAGGCGTTCACGGACGAGTGTCGCATCACGCATAACGCTTGCGTGTTCACCTTCTGCCTGAGCGGCCGTGCGGCGAGCCTCGGCCAATTTCACCGCAGACTCTTTTGCCTGTGCGGCAAGCGCAGCGGACTTTTCAGCTCCCGTTTCAAGCGTTTGGCGTCCATTGACGATTTTACGCTTTAACTCTTCGAGAGCTTGTTCCGTTTCATTGAGAAGCATACGGCGCGAAAGAGGTGATGCTGCCGCGCTGCCAGGCATCCACACTTCAGATATTCCGTCTGCACGCACTACGCCGCCATCCTTAGTGACAAAGATCAGCCCCGTATTTTCATATCCTTCACCGATCTCGTCCAATGATTCAACGACATATACATTTCCTAAAAGTCGCTTGGCGGCATTTTCAAATCCCGCTGAAACGCTAATCAAAGAAAGGATGCTTTTCCCTTTCACTTCAACGTTTTCACAAGTTTTTTCATCTGCAGCAAATTCCGAAGCGATAAGGCGAATCGATCCTGCGTCCCCTGCTTTTACCGCCGCCATTACAGCCTTTGCGCTTGCCGCATCTTTTACAACCACAGCATCAAGCCACGAACGAAGAGATGCTTCAAGGGCAATTCTCAAATCACTTGGCGCATCAAACATATTCGCAAGCGGACCTATCACAGAGCCTGGCTCGATTTGCAAATTGCCATCAAGAACGGCCTGAGCGCCTGCCGCAAAAGAATCGCCGGCAGCTGCCGCCTCGTTAAGAAGATTAAGTTGGGCTTCCTTCGCGGCCGCCTCGCTTTGCATTGCGCCGAAGTTCGCACGCAAATCTTCCAATTCCGCTGCGAGCTGGGCACGGGCTTCTTCCGCAGCTTCATTTACGGCAAGGGCATCCGCTTCCACCGCGCGAGCGGATTCAAGGCGTTCCAAAACGGCTGCAAGCGTCGCTTCCGCATCGAAAACAGAATTGCTAAGCTGGACCTCTTCTGCAGTCAACCTTTCACGGGCCAAAAGCGCTGCGCGAACTTGTTCGTCAAGGCGTGCAATCTCATCCCGAACTTCGGCGGCATGGCGATCGCACGCAACTGATTGAGCGCGTTCTTCCTGCAAAGCTTGGCGCATTGAATCTATTTTTGCGGACGATTCGCGGAATGCGGCATTTGCATCTTCCAACGCTTCACGCGCCGTTTCCAAGCCTTCCTCAAGGAGCGCCGTTTTTTGCGTAAGCGATTCCGCCTGCATTTTTATTTCTTCGATTTGCTGACGCGTCGCGCTGATTTCGCGTCCATCGCGTTCGCTCCACGCTTTATATTCCAAAATGCGCTGCTCGTTCATCGCAATCATTTCGCGGGCGCGGGCGTAGGCGTTGTCTGCTCCTGCGGCGGCGCTTGCAAGCGTCGCGAGGCGTTCCTCGATCGAGTGAAGGTCCGCATGAAGTTGCTGCAACGCAGATTCCGCGGCATTGACATCATTTACGCATTTTTCAATTTCGCCTTCCGTATCCATGCGGTTTTTCGCATTGATTTCGAGCATATCGCAATACATTTTAATCTTATCGCGCGAAACGTAAATATCAAGACCGCGAAGTTCGTCACGAAGTTTGCGATACTTTTCCGCCTTGCCTACTTGACGCTGCAAGGATCCGATTTGACGCTTCATTTCGCGGAGAATGTCTTCTTCGCGCTGAAGGTTCTGTTCAGTCTGCTCAATCTTGCGGAGAGCTTCCTTGCGGTCTGCCTTGAATTTTGTGATGCCGGCGGCTTCTTCGAAAACGGCGCGGCGGTCTTCTGGTTTTGATGAAAGGATTTGGTCGATTTGCCCCTGCGCCATAACGGAGTACGATGTCGTACCAATACCCGTACCCATAAAGAGGCGGTGCACGTCTTTCAATCTGCACGCTTGTTTATTGATGAAATATTCACCTGATCCGTCACGGTAGACACGGCGCGTGACAGTAACCTCGTGATAATCAGTGCCTAATAATTTTTCACAATCGGCAAAGGTAATGGATACTTCCGCCAAGCCCAATTGCTTACGGGTGTCTGTTCCGTTGAATACGACATCTACAAGTTTCGAACAGCGTATTGCCGTTGGGCGTTGTTCACCGCGAACCCAGCGGATAGCGTCTGAAACATTCGATTTACCGCATCCGTTCGGCCCGACAATTGCAATCATGCCCGGCTCGAATGAGAGGCGCGTACGATCGGCGAAGGATTTAAATCCTTGAATTTCCAACTGTTTTAAATACATAATCAAAACCCTCGTTCCATGTCTCGCTTAAGAGCTTTTTTCTTCAAGGTTTCACGTTTGTCGTGCAATGCCTTGCCTCGACAAACCCCGATTTCCAATTTGATTTTTCCCTTTTTGAGGTAAAGGCGAAGAGGAATCAAAGTGCACCCCTTCGCTTCTGATTTCATTTTTAAGGACAAGATTTCTTTTTGATGAACAAGCAATTTGCGTTTGCGCTTCGGCTCGTGATTAAAACGATTCCCGAACTCATAAACGGGAATGTGAATTTCAACGGCATATAACTCATTTGACAAAACAGACGCATAAGACCCCGCAAGACTGACACCACCATTGCGGATTGCCTTGACCTCCGTCCCCGTCAAAACAATACCACATTCCAACTTTTGCAATATCTCATAATCGTGCCATGCCTTGCGGTTCACGGCAAAATCGCCAAGTGGTTTAGTTTTTTTCTGCTTGTCTGCCATATCAAAAAATAAAGCCGAAGGAAGCGCCCCTCGGCTATTTTTTCACCATTATAAAAATGAAATGAATAAATTAGTCCGCATAAAAGGGCTTGGTCAATGCATGCTTATCCCAGCGATTCTTTGCGTCTTCTGCACGGGCAATTGCATCGAAATCAACTTCTGAAATCAAGCGACCTTCAACAATCTCGCGCAACACGGTATCAACCTTTTCTTCATCAAAGCTCTCAGGCTTGATAAGAGGCTTTTTACCTTCTATAAGTTCACGGGTTCTCTTTGAAATGAGATTCACGAGAACAGGCACGGATGGAATCCGCTCATGTGCTTTTTTCAAAAGTTCTGTATTCATTTTTCCTCCAAAATGTTAAATAAATATTTTATCAAAAAATGAGAAATCTATCAATAGCTCATTTCCACTTTTCTGTAATCGAAAAACACCTTATCTCGTCATTTATCAAAAAAACGAAATTTTCGTGTGTAATATCGATGTATTTGGTATACTATTTACATAATGTAAGTCGGTAAGCAAGTCCTGTATTTTCAAACAACGAGAATGAGAAATTTAAAAGGTTTTAGTAAAATGAACATTAATAGACGTCTTTTTATTGGAAGCGGTATAGCTGCTGGTATATTGCCAAACATGCTTATCGCCAAAGATCCTGTCATAAAAACTCCGTTGATGCTTGACACTAAGCGCATGGCTATTCATGACGGTCCTGGTATTCGCACCACCTTCTTCGTAAAAGGATGCCCGTTAAAATGCATTTGGTGCCATAATCCCGAATCGATTAGCCCGGAACGTCAAATCGCCCGCTTTAAACACCTTTGCCAAAAGTGCAAAAAATGCACGATGGACGAGGCGACTTGCCCTACTCGCGCATTTAAGGTTTACGGCAAACCCTGGTCAATCGAAGATCTCGTCAAAAAAGCCCTTGAAGACACGCCCTTTTACAAACGAACCGGCGGCGGGATTACTCTTTCGGGCGGCGAACCTCTTTATTTCTGGCAATGGGCGTATAAATTTTTCTCGGCTTGCAAAGAAGCCGGGCTTTCAACTTGCCTTGACACTTCCCTTTACGCTCCGCCAATCGCTGTCGAAAAAATGCTCGAAGTGACAGATATGTGGCTACCCGATTTTAAAGCGTTCGATGATGGTCTTCACGAAAAATTAACTGGTGTATCGAATAAAATTATAAAGAAAAACCTTGAGCGTTTAGTTGCCGCAAACGCAAAAATTGAAGTGCGCATGCTCGTCGTCCCCAACCACAATGACGGCGAGGATTTGAAGGCAAGGCGTGCATACTTAAAAAGTCTCGGCATTGCCGAGACTTCAATGGTGGAACTTGAGTATCTTGATTACGCAAGATCAAAATATCTCGCATTAGGCATGAAAGATACGATGCCGCCCAAGATAAAGTAACTCTCCTTACATAGACGCTTATTACTTCAAATAAGCGTCTGCATAATTCATAATTTCCTGCCAATCGTACGAATACACGCTGTGAGGACCTGTGCGGACATGGAATCCCGTCCCCTCAGACCACGCAGGTTTGCCCGTTTCAGGGATAGGACCGACAGGCAAAGCCTTCATTCCATACTTTTCCCATGCAGGTGCGGCCTTTGTAAGCGTATACCAGTCGCCATATCGCGTAGCATCCCCCAGCGCTTCGCACACGTATATGCGGCGTGGCGCGATTGCAGATACGAGCCAGAATTGTTCGAACGGAATTTCAAAATCGCGATTGTTCCATTTTTTATAATTTCCACAGCACCAATACGGGTATGCAGAGTTCATGATCGCAATCGTTTCCGCGGGCGTTGCAAACGTCATGTGATAAACACACATGCCGCCGCGGCCAGATCCCAACGGAACGGTGAGAGCGATTCTCTCATCCTGCGCGCCCGCCCAAAGAGCCGTCTTTCCGCCACGCGAATGACCCGTCACGATAATGCGCTTTGAATCAATTTCAGGAAGAGTAACAATGTAGTCGACTATACGATGAAGCCCCCACGCCCAAGCGGATATTGCACCCCAACTTTCATTCGTGCGCTCTTTAGGTGTTTCAAAAACATTAAAAGGCTTTACATCAAACTCGTGATATGAATCAGGTGAAATACCTTTATACCAAACACCTATCGCGGCATATCCACGCTTGACGATCTGTTCGATATCCCACCATCTTTCGGAGTTGATTTTCTTTTCGTCCCCAATCTCAGGCTTTCTTAATTGAAGCCCCACAATCGCAGGAACTTTTCCTGCTTTTTTCGGGATGAAAAGATGGAATGGGAATTCGCCCTTGCCTAACTTCCCGCTCCACTTCGCCATCATCTGCCTGCGGATAACCTTAGTTCCATCATCAAGAACGATTTCCACATCGGGAGACGTCGGCACAAAGTGTAAATCCGCTGGACGCGGCGGAGCGTATCCATAAACGTTCTTCCTAAAAAAGTCGACTATTTCTTCCCTCGTCATATCAGGAAGTCCTGGCATTGAATCAAGAGGCTTCTTTTGTAAACTCTTCCCCCAAAAATGGCGATCGGTAAAGGCGAGGATATTTTTCCAGTCTTCGCGTACAAGCCCCTTCTTACCTTCACGGCAATGGTAATCGGTACTGCCGCCCAACGGCTTCACTGCGTCGTAAAGCTTCCAAGCAGGAAACGTTTTTTCTGCAAGAGCCTTGTCGTTTGCAATCTCCTCCTTTGTCTGCTCAGTGCAAGAACACGTATACAACATTCCAGGAGTATTGTTTGCCGCAAGTTCGATAAACTTTTCGCCAAGTCCCGTTTGTGCGGCAACTACACAATAAAAACGCCAATCAAACGAACTTGCCCAAAAAGCAGATACGCCGTCAAGCGGCCCGCAGCCGACAGGACTTGTATTCATAGCCTCCATACGCGGTTCCGTCAAAATCCATTCGTAAATCATTCTGAAGGCAAGTGCGCGTTGAGAGATTGCATCTACCGCTGATGGGGCAGTCAAATCATTTCCGTTAAATGCAATTGTTGCGTATTCACGCGAGACTAATTCATCAAATGGCCAATCCTCTGTAGGTTCAGGCTTTTCGGCGATAGGCTCAGACCTTACAAGAACGAAGGACGCCATGGCTCCAGGACGATTTGGAAGAACAACAGTTGCAACAAATTCGCCTTTATCGTAAAGGCGTGGCCATGTAAACTTGATTCGCTTCAATGTAGCCTTGCCGTTCAGGAAATTTTCATCCGTGGAAATACATTCCATTTTCAGCTTTTCGGGAATCGACGGCATCATCCCGAACACTTCACGCTCGAACTTACGAGTAATTTCAAGCATTCGAGGCTTCCATGACAATACATTAAAAGCCTTCGTACCGTCATCACGAACCAAGAAATCAGCCGAAAACGCAGAAACTGCCAATTGCGTGCTTAAGGCAAGTAAAAACAATTTTCGCATTTTATCTCCTTTACTTTTCAAGAGTTACTGACGCAGACCGGTCAATTGTATGTACGGTAGAATAGGAAACAGCTGAAATAATATAAAATACAGAATCGGCCTTTGGCGGAACTTTGTTATTGAGAACTGAAACGGGCGTCAAATAGAAAGTATCGCCTGGTTTCATCGGGGCGTCAAGAAACTTGTCAAGAGGGAATGAAAAGCGTTGAATCCAGCGATTGTTTTTCTTATCGAGAATCGTCTTTGTTTTTGCGAAATATGCCGGATCCGGACACCCTTCAATGGAAGGAACGTGCTGACGCCAGTTAACCTCGCCCCAACTTGCCGCATGCATACGGTTGTCAGGGTCGGCAAAATAGCAACGGTAAGGCTGTGCTCTTTGACGAGCCATATAAAGTTCCCAATCGTCAAAAGGACAAACGTGACCTGAGATTTGGACTTTTGACAAATCGCGCTTTTGGACTAATTCAAGATAGAAATATTTTCCGTCATTGGCAAAACGCGCTTCGAGCCCGACAATGTCTGATACGTCAACATTGCCGCCTCTTTCATACATTGGCGTTTTGATGAGAGGAATCTTATCCCATTCTACCTTTTCAATATCGCCACCTGGAACTTCAGCAATTTTCACAGCCGTCCATTCGGGCATTGGCGCTTTCATTCGAACATTGTACGTATCCGAACCGAGTTTCATCCAATTCCATTGAGAAAGCTTGAAAAGTTTAACTCTCTCTTTTTCTTCTGGAGTTTGAGCAAGCTTTTCGGCTTCATTCATATATTTTTCAAGCTTTTCAACAATCTCTACCGGGCAACAATGCAGCCAGTTATATGCAGTCGTTCTGCGAGAAACACCCTTCGGACAAAGGGCAGTATCGCAATAACGCTCTTCAACGAGATTGTAAAATTCCTTGAGAGGCTTTGCCGCCGCGCCGTATTGAGAGAAGTAACGATCGAGCAAATATTCGGCTTCCAAATCCGGATTGCGCATAAGCGCGAATGTCATGAATTGACAAACCTCGCCGGTAAGACCGCAGTTGAAAATACCTACGCGGGCATTCATCTTCTTGAAGAAATGAAATTGCTTTGCATTCTCGCGTGCAAAATATCCAGGGACACATTGGTAATTTCCATTGTGGGCGAATTCCAACGGGAAGCCGCTATAAAGCCACATTCCGAGTTTCATATTCGGATACGCCTTATGCCATTCCTCCATACGCGCACTTTGTTCCTTGCACAATTTTCCACGAGGATTTTCGCGGTTGCCGCTAAGGCAGAAATAAACTTCTACGTTATCAGGAAGTGTTACGTTAGTAGGAAGGCCTTCATGCGACATATACGCAAGAGTTGAAATTTTTGCAGTCGGATGAGATTTCTTCACTTCCTCCGCAACCATCTTCACAAATGTAAACCAATACGTCGAGTGCTCCGAATTATCGTCCTTGCGTTCGCTCTCGTAATACTTTGCGCAACGTGAACACTTGCAGAAAGAGTTGTTGTCCATCGGCTCTAAGCAATAACGGTTCTTGCCCCATGACGGACCCTTTGTTCCAATACCATGATACGTATTTGTGTATCCGTTATTATCGAGATACGCGCGAATATCTTCAACCGTCTGCTTGATTACAAAAGGATGCATGTAGCAAAGTTGCGGAGGCAGCTTGTCGTAACCTTGCGCAAAATATTCGGGTGCTTTTCTTTCGAAGCACTTGTCGTTTTCATTCCAAAAACGCGAATACCACCAATAGAACGAATGGTTTGCACTTGCCAAATATCCACCTGCGCGGGAACGGGCCAAATAAAGCTCCCATGACGCTTTGGCGTTTTTGGGATCCTTAAATGCAGCGGCAAGATATTCCTTATAACCGGCATTTGATTGTTTCCAAAGGAGAGGACTTGGATTATATGAAATCGTTCCACCGCGATACGACATAAAAGGTTCGTATTGGGTGCGGCCAAGAGTTACCGCCAGATTTTTATTCGGCTTGATAACAGTGCCGTAATCAGAACCGTCGACCCATGTAACGTCGCAATTCTGTTCCAAAAATTCATATACGGCATACATTGTCCCTTGTTCAGAATAAAGAGACGGTTTATTTCTTGAATAAACACTTCCGTTCTTTTCTTCGACAAACGCCTTCTTGAAAATCTGTTCGTCGCGGCCAATAAGTTCAATTGCATCTTTTCTGATATCGACTACGTATTGCTGGTCGACGAGATCAGACGCTTTCGTTTTTGTAGCGGACGACTCGCCGACAAAAATCTTGAATCCTGGACCCGCTTTCGATTCCAATGATATTTCAAAATCAACACCGGTAATCTTTTTCAGATGGAGCTGCAATTCCGAAGCGGCGAATTGAGCGGCTTGAGTCGCCTTGTCGGCAACGACAATTTGAGCCAACGCCTTTCCGTCTTTTACGAGTTCTACTCTTTCTTTTGGAGTGCATGCTACATTTGAAATAGCCATAAAAACTAAACACCCCAATAGAGCCATCACCTTTCCAATATGCTTTTTCATGCGATTTACCTTTCTTTTTACTTATTTTTTCTCAAACCAGAAAGCGAAAAGTCCCAAGGCTTAAATCCATATTTAAGCACAGGAGAATCATCTTTAATTCTAAAATCGCGTTTCTCTACATTTTCAAACTTCGGATCTGTAAAAAATCCAGTAATGTTTGAATAATGCAACGGGTATGGAGGAGTCTTTTCTTTAATGCGATCCATTCCGAAAAACAGCGGCGAATACGGTTCGTACGTTGAATTCACGACTCCCGACGCGCTCCAGATTATATTTGACGACCAATGAATATCGGCGTATGTCGTATCGTAAAATACGCGCGGCGGTTTGAATACGGCATTACCGTTTTTGCCATGCGAATAGATGATGTTGTTTTCAAACGTCACAAGACGCTGCGCAAATGCGCATGTGAAAGAAATCTGATGCGTGTCGGCATACGCAAGGATGTTGTTGCGAACGACGTTCTCGCGGCCGTAATGCATATTGTAAGAAGCGTTAGACGTATCGTAAACGAGATTATTTTCCATCACGATACCTTCGCTTCCTTCGTCGTTGTAAAGCCCCCATCCTCCATACGCAAATGCCTTTACAGAATGGATTATATTATTTGATATGCTCGTTCCGAAACTTGCTCCGAGAGTGTATACTCCGCCCATATCGCTCATTATGCCCTTGCCTATATCCCAAATGCGGTTGAATGAAACTGTATTCCTTTGGGCGACAGACCCCAAAAAGCCCCATGTCCATCCAAGACTTACTCCCGTATAGTAAAGATCGTGAATATCACAATGTGTAATGGTTGAATCGGAAACATGCGTAAATACAATGCCGCAGCCTTCAGGATTTACGCGTCCGCAAAGGGAAACCTCGCAATTGTCAATCACGTTGAAAGCATTGGCGGGATTATCCATATAATGTATTTTTTCAGTCAACAGCGGAATACGGTTTTGAGCAGGCGCGATTAATCCAGGCGACTTTGTTTTAGTCATCCATTGGGGACCTGCGATTGTATCACCAAGCCAAATCCCACCGGCGCCAAGATTGGTGAATTTTGAATTCGTTATTTTATTTGAAACACATCCTCTGCCGAGAAAGATACCGTAATTTTCCGTATCGCGGACTTGACACTTGTCAAACGTCACACGATGCACACCTTCACCGAAGATGGCGGCACTTGACAAATACGCCGCTTGAAGCTGATATTGCTGAACAAGTCCTGAAGGAAGCCTCTCCCCTGCGCTTGTTGTTCCCGTAAATGCGATATTCTTAAAATTGATGTCGTGGACGAAATCACCTTTTTCGACATCGCCTTGCATGCGGATTAAATTGACGAGACCAGATGTCGGAGCATAAGGCTTAAACTCAGAAATCTTTTCGCCAGCGAGCGGCCTATAAAATATCTTTTTATTCGCTCCATCATAAAACCAGCTTCCTGGGACTTCAAGTCCCGAACGAACATTTTCAAAGCGAATGATTGATTTAGTTGAATGATTGTTTCCACGAGGTGTCCATGCTCCCCAGTCATAAAGTTTCTTTTTCAAGTGG
>JAGCMU010000060.1 GCA_017646325.1 Kiritimatiellia bacterium | reverse complement strand
GTTATCTGCGACTCGTCTGTTTCAACAACTTTTGCCCTTACCGCCGTTCCTTCATTTGCCGTTAATGGTTGCGGCTGCGGTATAAACCACAGCCCGACAGAACACACCACTAAGAAGGCGGCAAGCACCACCTTCAGGGAAAAGTATTTTCGCAAATCAGTCATCGCTCTTATAAAGCTTTTTCACCGTTTTTCCGATATCCGTATTATCAAGGAATCCAGCAAAACGCTCGCATTCTTTTCCATAGCATGTGGTAAGAACAGGCAATGCCGTGTGCGCGCCAGTCGTCCAGCCTACTCCAGACTTGTTGTTGATTATCTGACGGGCGGCAACAGGAAGCTTGCCGTCTTTAAAGGCCTCTTCGAGCATCTCAAGCTCTTTCTTGTTGATTGCCATCGGATTTCCCTTTCCAACCGCATTGGCCTTTGCAAACTTGTCGCCAGCGGCCTTGTCGTCGGCAGCGCTCTTGCCCGAGAAGTCAAACGAGAACCATTTTTCAAGAAGCTTTTTCGCATCTGCAAAAACCATCTCGCGTTCTTCCTCTTCCTCTATGCGTTTTGCTTCTGCCTTATAAATCTTTTTGAATTTTTCAATCGAGCACTTTTGGTATTTGAGGCGGTCGATGTGAAGAGCATATCCCGTTCCTGCAACACCCATCGTCATACCACCGGTTTCATGGTCGCCAGTAACGATTATCAATACTTCATCTTTATGCTTCTTTGCAAATTTCATTGCCTCATTAACGGCGTCGTTCAATGCCATCAAATCAGCAAGGTTCGTAGCGGCATCGTTTCCGTGACCTGCGTAGTCGATCTTGCCGCCTTCAACCATCATGAAAAATCCTTTGGGATTATCGAGCATTTCAATACCCTTTGCCGTAAGCTCTGCAAGAGTAGGCTCTGAGCCATCATTATCAATAGTATAGAGCATAGAATCGTCACGCTTGGCGGTATAAATGACCTTGCCGTCTGAAGGCTTTAATTTACGGAATTCATCAGTCTTATCTAAAACCTTATATCCTTTGCTCCGGGCTAATTCAAAAATGTTTCCGCAATACTCGTCGTCCTTCTTGTCGTTATACCTTGGCAAACCGCCGCCGGCAAAATATTCAAAGTCTGAATTGATTAAGTCAAGCGCAATTTGATAGACAAGGCCACGCGATTGACGATGAGCATAAAATGCAGAAGGCGTTGCGTGCGACAATGTAACGGTCGTGACAATGCCGACTTTCCTGCCAGCCTTCTTTGCCGCCTCCGCCATAGATTCGACTTTATTCTTATCGGCATCAACACCGATTGCTCCGTTATACGTCTTAACGCCGCAGGCGATTGCCGTTCCAGATGCAGCAGAGTCGGTTACGAGAGATGTCGCAGAGCAAGTACGAGTCGTAGCGTGAGTAGAAAGGTGATTGAGAATCAACTTCCCCTTGCCGAGCTTTTGGGAATATTCCTCTGCCACCATACGCTGCGGAACGGACATTCCGTCTCCAATAAAAACAAACACATATTTCGGCGCGTCGGCAAACAAAAGAGAACTTGCAAACGCTAAGAACAGCAACATCGTTTTTTTCATTTTTTCACCTCTTTATCCAACTAATGCTTCGAGTGCGAGCAAGTATCCTCTTACACCCAAGCCGCAAATTTGACCTACACAAACACCTGCCGTCAAAGATTCGTGACGATATCCTTCGCGGGCGTAAACGTTTGAAATATGAACTTCAATAGCTTTAAGCCCGCTACCTTTGATTGCATCGTGAATAGCGACACTCGTGTGCGTGTATGCCGCAGGATTTATGATAATCCCGTCAGCCCATTCACGCGCGTCGCAAATGGCTTTTACTAAAACGCCCTCTTCGTCGCTTTGAATATCAACGACATCAACACCCTTCTTTGCCGCAGCTTCTTTCACGGCATCGACAATGTCTTGAAGAGTTGTCGTCCCGTAAATCTCAGTCTCTCGCTTCCCTAAAAGCGAGAGATTCGGACCATTGAGTAAGAGTATTTTTTTCATATCGTTTCCAAAGAGTGCGAACTTTCATCCGCACCCGTCTTGAAATGATTAATCTTTCAATTCAGCTTTTAGGCTTTCGATGAAATCTTCCAACTTCATCTGCCCCTTATCGCCATCCGTTCGGCTTCTGACGGAGATTACGCCAGCTTCTTCGTCACGGCCTCCCACGATAATCATGTAAGGAGTTTTCCAAAGCTGAGCGCTGCGGATTTTCGCACCGAGCTTTTCAGCGCCCGTATCGATTTCCACGCGAAGCCCTGCTTCGCGAAGCTGCTTTTCGATTTTCTTCGCGTAATCAAGCTGCTTGTCCGTAATCGGCAATACGCGAACTTGTTCAGGCGCAAGCCAAAGAGGAAATGCTCCTGCGTAGTTTTCGATAAGAATACCGAAGAAGCGTTCAATCGATCCAAGAAGCGCACGGTGAACCATGTATGGCTGGTGTTCCTTGCCGTCTGCGCCGACATACGTGAGGTTGAAACGTTCCGGAAGGTTGAAGTCGAACTGAACAGTTCCTAACTGCCACGGACGGCCGATCGCGTCCTTGATCTTCATATCGATTTTTGGACCGTAAAACGCGCCGCCGCCTTCGTCGACTTCGTATGCCATTCCTTCCGCTTCAAGTGCTTCACGCAAGGATTGCGTCGCCTGTTCCCAACGCTCTGGAAGGCCTACTGCCTTTTCAGGCTTCGTTGAAAGGTATGCTTGGATTTCAGTAAATCCGAACTTTGCAAGCATCGTCTTTGCAAAGCGGACGGTGTCGCGGATTTCCTGAACGATTTGGTCGGGCGTACAGAAAATGTGCGCGTCGTCCTGCGTAAATCCGCGCACACGGAAAAGGCCGTGGCGGACTCCGTCCTTTTCGTAGCGGTAGACAGTTCCCAATTCAGCGTAACGCAAAGGAAGTTCGCGATATGAACGCTTGCCGCTCTTGTAAACTTGAATGTGGAACGGGCAATTCATGGGCTTTACATAGTACTGCTCGACATAAGCGTCATTGCCTTCACCTTCCTGAACGTTCATGCAAGGGAACATACCCTCTTTATAAAAGCCGAGGTGGCCCGAAGTCTGCCACAACACGCTACGACCGACATGTGGCGTGTAAATGATTTCATAGCCCGCGGCATAATGAGCTTTGCGCCAATAATCTTCAATCGCAACTCTCACGCGCGCACCGCGGGGGAGCCAGTGAGCAAGGCCTGGGCCGACTTGCTCAGTCATCGTAAAGAGTTCAAGCTGCTTGCCGAGAACGCGGTGGTCGCGCTTTTTCGCTTCCTCTGCGCGGGCGATGATTTCATCAATCTCCGCTTGGTCCTTGCCGACGATGCCATAAACACGCTGAAGCATAGGATTTGTTTCCTTGCCGCGATAGTAGCTGCCTGCAATGGAGGTGATTTTTACAGCTCCGATTTGAGATGATTTTTGAACGTGAGGCCCGCGGCACATTTCAACGTAATCGCCAACCGTGTAAGTTGAAATCGCATCGCCCTCTGGGATATCCTCAAGGCGTTCAAGCTTGAACTTCTGCCCTTCAAGCAATTTCTTCGCTTCTTCGCGGGTAACATCGCGTTGCACAAACTCTTCATCAAGCGCGATTAAACGGGCAACTTCTTTTTCAATCAAAGGAAAATCATCTGGGGAAAGACGATGGGGAAGATCGAAATCATAATAAAATCCATCGTCTGTCGCAGGCCCGATATCGACCTGGACATTTTCAAAAAGATTCATTACTGCACGAGCAGTCAAATGCGCGGCAGAATGGCGGCGCATTTCATTTGTTATTTCACAAGACATAATAACTCCTTAAATTCTTATATAATAGAATACCACTATTGCGTGATAAATGATAGTATTTTTTTTATTTTCCAATTAACATTCGTTTGGTATAATATTTGCCGTTTTTGAACTCCGCCTCCCTTATGTGGATTTTTGGAGAAGAACAAAAGGATAAAAATATGAGTAAATATGTAGATCGCGTGCTGAAAGAAACAGCCGCAAAGAATGCTGGTGAACCTGAATTTATTCAGGCTGTGGATGAAGTGCTTACCACACTCGATCCAGTTCTCAAAGTAAACCCTCAATACGAAGCAAATGCTATTCTTGAACGTATGATCGAACCTGAACGCGTAATTATTTTCCGCGTTCCATGGGTTGATGATAAGGGCATTGTTCGCGTCAATCGCGGATATCGTGTTCAATACAACTCCGCAATCGGTCCATACAAGGGTGGTCTTCGTTTTGACCCAACCGTGAACCTTTCTGTTCTTAAATTCCTCGGCTTTGAACAGGTATTTAAAAACTCTCTCACCACGCTCCCTATGGGCGGCGGCAAGGGCGGCAGTGATTTCAACCCTAAAGTTTCTCCTCATACCCCTGGCAAGCGCTGCAGCGACAACGAAGTCATGCGTTTCTGCCAGAGCTATATGAACGAGCTTTATCGTCATATCGGTCCTGATACCGACGTCCCAGCTGGCGATATGAACGTCGGCGCCCGTGAAATCGGTTACCTCTTCGGTCAATACAAGCGCCTCACGAATGAATGGACCGGCGTTCTTACAGGAAAGGCTCTTTCCTACGGCGGATCTTTAGTTCGTCCAGAAGCAACTGGTTACGGTGATATTTACTTCTCCGAAAACATGCTCGCTATGAGAAAGCAGACCTTTGAAGGCAAACAGTGCGTCATTTCAGGTTCTGGTAACGTTGCAAGCTTTGCCGCTGAAAAGCTCATGCAGCTCGGCGCAACCGTTCTCACTCTTTCTGACCGCTCTGGTTCAATTTACGTCAAGGACGGCATCACGCCTGAACTCCTCGCAGAAATCAAACACCTCAAGGGTGTCAAGCGCGGAGAGCTTGCAGATCTTAAGAAGAGCAAAGCCATCAAGTTCATTGCTAAGAAGAACCCATGGCAAATCGCTCCTTCCTACGATTGCGCATTCCCATGCTCACGCCAGAACGAACTCAACGGCGAAGACGCAGCATACATGCTCAAGAACGGCTGTACACTCGTCGGCGAAGGTGCTAACATGCCTTCAACGCCAGATGCAATCGCCCAATTCGTCAAGGCGAAAATCATGTACGCTCCCGGCAAGGCGGCAAATGCCGGTGGTGTTGCTACGAGCGGCCTTGAAATGTCGCAGAACTCCGGCCGTATCAGCTGGTCGCGTGAAGAAGTCGATGCTAAGCTTAAAGGCATCATGAAGTCTATTCACGACAATGCTTGGGAAGCAGCTGCCAAGTATGGACAGAAGGGCAACTACGTGATGGGTGCAAACATTGCAGGCTTCACAAAGGTTGCTGACGCAATGGTCGCGCAAGGCGTTTGCTAAACGTTTATACAAACGGAAAAATAAAACCGGTTCTTTTCGGAACCGGTTTTATTTTTTTATTGGAGTATTTTTTCCAAGCGCATCCCTCGCGAAGCCTTGAGAAGTATGGCGCACGATTCAAGGTTTTCGCCGCTTAAATACTTCCGCACTTCTTCGACGCCCGCAAAATGAATATTCTTCTCGGGACTGATTTCTTTTGCGATTGATTTTGATGCCTCTCCGACTGTTATAATCAAATCGACAGGAAGTTCGCGTACCCTTTTCCCCACTAACGCATGAAGTTCTTTTGATTTGTCACCAAGTTCGAACATGTCTCCGAGAACTGCAATCTTTTTCTTTGCGTCCATTCGAGCGAACGTTTCAAGAGATGCGATCATCGACGTAGGGTTTGCGTTATACGCATCGTTAATCCATGTGGAAGAATCATCTTTTTTTACAACGTTCCAACGTTCCCCCGGCAGAGCGAAATTTTCGAGAGCCGATTCACATCGAGCGGCAGAAACACCAAGCTCTCTTGCGCACGCATACGCCAACAACGCATTTGAAACATTATGCTTTCCTGGAAGGGAAATTTTTATATCGGCAGTTTTTTCACCCTTTTCAAAAACGGTAAAACTACCTGAAAGGACATCTTTAATTTCTGCAAAGTAATCGGCGGAAGCGTCTTCAAGACTCGTCTCGATTACTTTGGCCGAAGCAAGGTCTTTTAAAACAGAATACCGTTCATTTTCTTTTCCCACTACCGCGAACCCGTTTTGCGGCAACGCCGAAAAGAGCGACCCTTTTTCTTGGGCGATACCGTCCTGCGTTTTGAAAAATTCAATATGGGCAGTTCCGACAGAAGAAATAATTCCAACATCCGGTTTTGCGAGGTCGACTAAATAGGCGATTTCCCCAGGATGGTTTGAGCCCATTTCCCACACGGCAAAATCGGCATCGCGCGCAGTGCGTAGCATCGTTACGGGAAGGCCAAGGTCGTTATTGAAATTTCCAACAGTCGCGGAGGTCTTTCCGCCTTGCCTTAAAAATGCGGCTGTAAGCTCCTTCGTCGTCGTCTTCCCGGCAGAACCGGTAACGCCGACAACCTTTGCCTTCAAAACCTTACGATAACACCTTGCCGCAACTGTTAAGGCAGTGCGTGGATTATCGACTCGTATCAAAGTCCCAGAGCCGTCTTGTGACGGCCAATCTTTTTTTACGAGAGCGACGCTTGCGCCAAGCTGAAACGATTTTACTACAAATTCATGCCCGTCAACAGTTGCACCATCTAGTGCCGCGTAAAGGCAATTTGGAGTCGTCGTACGGGAATCAAATGTAACTCCTTCAAATGAAACATCGTCCCCTTCGAGAGTTCCGTCAACCCATGACGCAAATTCGCCGGCAAGAATCATCGCAATATCTTTTCGTTAGCAAACGCCGCGAGATGAGTTGCGGTAGAACGAGAGAAGTGTTTTCACTTCTTCCACCTGATCGACATCGTGCTCAACACGCTCAAGCGCTTGAGAGCGATTCATGCCTGAATGGTAAATAAATCTAAATGCTTCTTTAAGAGCAGAGCAGGAATCAGACGAAAAACCTCTGCGCTTCAAGCCGACGATATTCGGCCCGATAACCTTCAATGCTCCGTCCGACATATCGCAAAGCATGTATGGCGGAATATCCTGACGCACCTTTACAGCGCCGCCGACCATTGAGTGGCAGCCGATATGGCAGAATTGATGAATACCCGTACATCCGCCGATGACAGCATAGTCGTCAATCGTCACGTCGCCCGCAATCTGAACGGAGTTTGAACAAATGACGTGGTTTCCAAGAATAACACCGTGAGCTGCGTGGCAGTAGCACATAAAGAGACAATCGTCTCCGATCTTCGTCTTTTCGCCATCCTTTGTTCCGAGGTGAACCGTTGCAAATTCACGAATCACGGTACGGTTGCCGATTTCGATAAAGGAAATACTGCCGTCGACATATTTCAAATCCTGCGTCTTCATACCGATACAGGCGTATGGAAAAATTTGGCAATCTTCACCGATTGTCGTGTGACCATCGATTATCGCTCCTTGCTTAACAACTGTATTTGCTCCAATCTTTACATTTGGACCGACACTTGCAAATGGACCGATTTCAACATTGTCTCCAAGCTCGGCTTTTGAATCTACGATTGCTGTTGGATGAATAATTGTAGCCATATATTTCTCCTTCTTTATAAATTTTTAGGAATCAGTTTGGAAGCCAATACGCAACATATCACAACTGGAAGCCAGATAAGGATATCCGGGCGTATTGCCGCTTTCTTTTCCAAACTCAACATCAAA
The DNA here is from genome assembly GCA_017646325.1 of Kiritimatiellia bacterium. Lineage (GTDB taxonomy): Bacteria > Verrucomicrobiota > Kiritimatiellia > RFP12 > UBA1067 > RGIG9934. The sequence goes on along the minus strand of JAGCMU010000060.1, from coordinate 8,670 downwards.
ATGATTACGAGGTAATACGACAGAGCCGTAGCAAGCGCGATTGCCATGCCGATAGAGGACTCACGGCGCTGCGCGCGAATACCGAGAGGGACTCCGACTAAAACGAAACATATTGACGCAAATGCAAAAACGAAACGTTTCATGAATTCCGTGCGAAGTTCGGAAAGCTCCTTCTTCGCTATTTTCAACATCCCCTTATCCTTGAGTTCTTGCGTTTTCCTGATTTTCTTGACGTTGTCTTTTCTTTTTTTCAAAACGGTCAATATCCCGTCTCTCTTAGACCCGTCTTTCGCAGTGTACGGGAAAAACGTCAAATCTTTTTCTTTGGGATTGTACTTCCCGTCCTTAAGAGCGTCCTTCATACGGTACTTGAAACGGGCGGCGTGCGCCATGCCAGGATGATCCTCGTCAATCGGATCGATCGTCATGTCGCGCATATCGAAAATAATATCACGCCCGTCCTTTTCAACGATCGTCTTGCTTGCGATAATCAAACGATGGTCGATTTTAGGATTTGAAAAATCTACAACCACGACATCTTCAAGAGTATTTCCGACTTTGTTTTTGAAAAGGATTTTCACCTTTGGGAAATCGCTAATGACTTTCCCGGGCTCAAGAAGATCAAGCCCCGCGCCGACAGAAATACGGCGCAAAAGATTTCTACGCACCTCATGTCCGCGCGGAACGATTTCATTGTTCACAAATATTCCGAGAATCGTACATGCGGCGGCAAAAAGGAGAGGCCATCTCATGACCGTAAAGATGTTGATGCCGCAAGCGCGCATTGCCGCAATTTCGCTATCCGCCGACATTCTCGAAAATACGAGAATCGACGAAACGAGAAGACCTAATGGGACTGTCCACTGCAACGTTTCAGGGAACGTTACGAGTGCGAACTCTCCTACTAAATCAACTGGAAGACCCTGCAAAATGTATTGCACGATTTGAACCATAAGCCCAATCGTCAACACGAACGACAACACCAAAAACGCCAATAAGAACGACGAAAGGAACGAGGTGAAAACATAACGTTCTATTGTCTTCATTCATCAACCCCCAAAATTTTGATTTCCACACGGTTGTTTTCAGGTACGCCCGTTGAAAAGTTAAACGGTTTTACAGGCTCGGAAAAACCGACTCCTTCAAGCTCGATAATGCTTTCATCGATGCCCTTTGCGACCAATTGGCTTTTTGCCTTTTGAGCGGCATCCATGGACATGTTTTTCGCTCTTGTTTTTCCCATGCCTAATACGCAATCGATATGTCCACGCACGAGAAGTTCGCACTTCTTGACAGATTTAACGTATGAAACGACCTCATCAATTTGCGCATCATTTGTAATGACGAAGGTTTTCTTCAAATCGACCGTATCAAGTTTTTCGTCGCTCTGATTTCCGCCGCCGCCAAAGCTCCATTGAAGCCCACCCGAAATTGAAAAGGCAATACCGCTTGGAGAATCAATGGCAACCATTGAACGCGCGTCCGCGCGGAGGGAAAGATTATCCGTCAAATGGTACGCAAGCCCAAATCCGAGCGTCGGACCGATCGCACTGCGCCTTGAATCATCCGCAAAAACGTGGTCAGAAGAAAAAAGCGACTGCACACCGAATGTAAAAAACGGATCGACTCTCTCATATCCCCAGAAATGCCACGCCCCCTGCAAGGCAAAGCCGTTCAATGCTGAATTACCACCATGGCTAGATGCGGCATTGGGAATAGACATCACGAGCGCTTCAACATTCCAAGAATCGGACACCTCATACCCCATGAGGGCGGATACGCCTCCTGCACGCTTCAAGGAGTTTCCGCCCCCAGGCAAAAATACATCGCCTGAAATTCCTGCATACCAACGATCGGTCAACGCTTCCGCTTGCGCAGGAAGAGCCGCCAAAAGCGACAATGCAAAAAACGCAGATAATGAGGTTTTAAATTTCATAGATTATCCACGATTGAAAGCACGATGTGCAATATCATTGCGGTGGAAAGAATTTTCAAATGAAATCTTGTTCACGGCTTCATATGCACTGTTGACGGCTTCACGCAAATCCTTGCCGAGAGCGGTAACGGAAAGTACGCGTCCGCCAGAAGTAACAACCTTGCCATCCACTTCTTTCGTTCCGCAATGGAATACGACAGCATTTGGAACTTTTTGGGCCTCATCAAGGCCGGAAATTTCCTTACCCTTTTCGTAATCGCCAGGATATCCGCCAGAAGCAATAATGATTGTTGCGGCGGCCTCATCCTTCACTACGACATCAGAATCTTTGAGCGTTCCATCTGCGCAAGCCGTGAGTACCTTTGCAAAATCTCCTCCAAGACGAGGAAGCACAGCTTCCGTTTCCGGATCGCCAAAACGGGCGTTAAATTCAAGAACATTGATATCGCTTCCGTTGAGAGCCTTCTTGCCGCCAGCGTTATTGATCATAAGGCCTGCATAAAGAACGCCTTTGTAAACAATGCCGCGCTTTGCAAGCTCACGGACGACAGGCATGATAATGCTGTCGCGGATAGTCGGCAGGCGGTCAGCCGTCACGACGGGCGCAGGAGAATAAGCTCCCATACCGCCGGTGTTTGGACCCTTGTCGCCGTCAAAAATACGCTTATGGTCTTGCGAGCTTGGAAGGAGTACTGCATGTTCTCCATCGACGAGAGCGAGGATAGAACATTCTTCGCCTTCAAGAAATTCTTCAATCAAAACTTCTGCGCCGGCAGCACCGAATTTATTATCAACGAGCATATCGTCGATAGCGGCCTCTGCCTGTTCTTTCGTCTCGGCGATGATAACGCCTTTTCCTGCAGCTAAGCCATCTGCCTTGATAACGACGGGAAGGCCCCATTCAGGAAGCGCTGCCTTTGCTTCGGCGGCATCTGTAAAAGTTTTCGCCTTGGCAGTCGGAACGCCCGCGGAAATCATGACGTCCTTTGCGAAAGCTTTTGACCCTTCCATTCTCGCGCCAGCCTTGCATGGGCCAAAAGTCTTAATTCCGATTTCTGAAAGTGCGTCAGCAAGACCTTTGCAAAGAGGCGCTTCAGGGCCGACTGCGACCAAATCAGGCTTGTTTTCTTTTGCCCATGAAACAATAGCGTCAATATCTTCTGCGCCTGCGGAAATATTCGTTGCAATAGCGCTCGTTCCTGCATTGCCTGGTGCACAGTAAAGTTCGTGCTTGCATTCGTCTTGAGCAAGTCTCCATGTTATGGCATGTTCACGGCCGCCACTTCCGACTATTAAAATTTTCATAAGTAAATCCCACTTTTTTGTTTCCTAATATTTTACCATATTAGCGGAAAATATGCTTGTAAATACTTGAGACTGGCGAATGAATTTTTCATCCGTCAGTCTCAGATTAAAGAACGATAAAATTTCGATTCTACTTCTATCGTATGAACAAGGATAACCCAGGCCTCTTTACTGCACGCAAAAATTCAAGAGGGCTAAGAACCGAGCTTGAAATGCGTACTTCATCGAGAAGCCCTATAATGTTGTATGCCCCGTCTTCACCGATGGAGAAGCGGAGTGTATCGTCATATGCAACCCGCCCTGGCAACGTCTGTACATCCCCGAGTTGAACATAGTCGAGATAGAATGTGACATCGCTCTTTGTCGGATCGACGGTATTCGGCTGGAATGTAAATGCCCAGTGATGCCACTTATCGTCAGTCACTTCCTTATTAAAGGTCAAACGCATATCCTCACGCGTACCGTCAGCTTTGAGATAGCGGAAGAGAACGCTCGGTTTACCGCCGCTATCTTTGTCATAACCAAGCTTCCACGCATGGAAATTATCATCATATTTCCCGTTCGCAGTAAATTGCGCGTCAAGAATCACGCCGAATGGTTTCTTCGTATTTCCCTTAACCCAAAGTTCAACAGTTCCAGATGTTCTCTCATTGCCGTTTATGTCCTTCCTGAGATAATACAAATCTTCCCAATTAAACCATGCAACGGGCGTGCTTGTAGTATCCGGGATAGAAAGCGAAGCAACGTTCGGATTGGAAAGAACGGCCCCTCCCTCACCATCGGTGATTTTATAGCCTGGCACTTTTTCGCTGAAGGTTGGACTGCTAATCGTTCCATCAAAGAGTGCTCCACCGTCATCTGCGGCATTTGCCGTACCGTCGTCGAACTTGAGATGAGCAATCGTCCGTCCGGTAAAATACTTTTGCGACGTCAAAAACTCCTCCGCCTTAAGAGCGCGGCGCGTAACGCGCACGGAATCCATCCAGCCGTTGAATGTGTGGGCTCCACCATTCGGGCTGCCGCAAAGCTGCCACCTGTTGCCAATCGCATTTAGGGAATCGGAAGTAAGTGTTTCGCTCGCCACTGCCCTTCTATCGCGATAAAGCGTCAAAGTTGTTCCGCTGCGGACAAGGGCAATATGATGCCACTTGTCATCATTAAAGTTCGTCGTGTCGGAGACTTCCTTCTGAGTACTATCATCCTGAATCACACGGCAATAAATTCTATTGTTGCTATTGCCCACGCCCATGAAAAGCTGGTTGTTATTGTCCTTGAAGAGCCCCGTCCACCACTGGACAATCCCGTCCGCCTTGCAGAACAGTTCCACGGTGAAGTCTGTATTCGCAAGCGACATGGAAGAGGGCGTGTCACAGAAAAGATAAAGAAAATTATTACGATCGCCCTCATAATTGTTGTATAAACTTGAGGAGTTGTCCGCCCACAATGGATCAGACATAGAACTGCGGAGGCGTGAGACCGGAGCGGCTTCGCTGTCAACCTTCGGCAAAGTCCCCTTCTCCGTGAAATCCTTGGTTACAAAAGATCCTGGCAGAATCGGCGACGCCTTGTTGAGGACATTTCCAGTGCCGTTGACGAAATTGCCGTCGTATGCGTCCGTGGTTTCGAAGTCGTAGTAGAGAACGACGTCTTTGTCTATCGCCTTGTTGTGCGGGCGCAGGAACTCGCCGGCATCCAGCTCTTTGTCCGAAAACCTGAACTCGCCGATGTCACCCGCAAAGTGTTGTCCCGCCATTGTCGTGGCGCCGATTTGCACAGGGCAGTCCGAAGAATCGGGGAGGACGATGCCGTAAGGCGCATCATAATAGTAAACCCTCACGTAGTCTATAAAGAACTTGATGTTGATCTTGGACGGATCGCCAGATTGGGGTTTTACGGTGAGCGCGATATGGTGCCACTTGTTGTCGAGCAAGGCATTGCAAACGATGCCATGATCGCGTTTGCCTCCCTCGGTATCGACGAAATTCAAATGCAAGCCCAGATAGGAGTTGTCGGCCGGCTTGTAAAAGTTAATCCCCCATCCGAAAAGTCCGTCCGTAGTGGACGGCTGACAGGCGATCATCTCCCAATTGGTGTGGTCAGGATCGATACGGACGAACATCTCGACGGTGAACGAAGAGGGGCGCAGCGCCGGGTCGTTCGGGATTTCCAGCATCGCACCGTTGCCTGCGCCATGGGTGCGCCAGAAATGCAATGCCTTGTCGGCGGCGGAGGCCAACGTCCCGCCTACAGGATCCAGGACCCGAAGCGACTCCGGAACGCCATTGGTGACGTACGGCATCCTCGTGGACGAAGATGTCTTGTCCGTACTGTACATTCCATACACCGTCGCGTCAAGCGTGCCAGGGTTTGCCTTGTTCACGACGGTCGTACGGTCGGCGAGTTTTGTCCCGACGTCGCCGAGATCGTCAAACGTGTAGTGTACAATCGTATCGGCCTTCAGCATAAATGCGATTAAAGCCAATGTCATCATAGAAATTTTTCTCATATCCTACTCCTTTTAATTGCCGGGTAGAATATCATAATCACTCATCCCATGTCAATAAAAATCATTTTATTTTTGCAATTTTACCCCCCCCAATTCAAGCGATTTTATAAGTTATACTTCCCCTATTCCCCGCAAGTGACAAGTCTAACAGGTCCAAGAAGCCCCGCGGGGAAAAGCTTATCGTCCTTTCTAAACGTGCGAAGAGTTGAATAAGCGTAATAACCGTCGGGAGAACGGCCTTCGGCGGCAAATAACGGGGGATAATTTCCTTGCAAGTAGAGTTTATCACGGAAAGTGTTCCACTTCCCTGGATAGATCCCGTCCTTTCTCTCGTCTCCAATCATCCGATTCGACCACTTGTTGACGACCGTTATTTCAAGCGTATTTTCCCCTCCTTTGAGAGCGGACGTTACGTCAATACGCCATGGTTTTCTCCAAACGATACCACGGTCGCACCCATTAACTTTCACCTTGCAAACGTCGTAAACCTCGCCAAGGTCGAGAAAATACCGATTCCCGTCTGCGATTATTTTAGAATCAACCGTAAAACTTCGAGAGTAGAGAGATTCTCCAGAGAAATATTTTATGCCGTCATTCTCGCTTTCGCTGAACGATTGCAATATGTCATATTGTGCTGAAGGAGGAGCACCACGCCCAGGTTGGAATTTAACACTCCATCCACGCGATAGATCCATAACACTCTCAACATCCTCTACTATGCTATTTTGACAAAATTTAACGCCCTTCGTATGGCTTTCTCTAAATAAGACAAAAACACTCTCTGCAGGACCAAGTGCAATATCAACATCCGTTCTCCCATCATCCCTCGTGCGCGCAACGGCTTTTGAAATCGAACCGTTTTCGGCATTCCACAATTCTACAACTGCCGATTGCGTTCGGTGCGTAGATGTAAAACGCATGAAAGACTCGGAAAGGTTGGAAACAAAATACAAATCGCTGCCATCGTCAAGACGGCGATGGAGCCACGCAATGTTGTTTCGAAAAGCCTTGTCGACCATAAAATCGGGCAATAGCCCATTTGGCTTGAACACATCTCCCGATTTTACTACATAGCGATATTTCTGTCCGCTCGGAAGAACCGTCATTCCATCAGAATCGACCTTCGCATCACGACGATAATGAAATGAATCAACTGCATCAAGCTGGTAACCATACGGAATATGTGGCGGTGTAAAACGTACGGGAGGATCGTCTCCGCCGACATACAAAACGTCTGACACGCCATGGCCCTGCTGCAACAAAAAGTTCGCACGCCCAAGATATTCTACCCACGGCTTGAAATACGGCCAAAGCATATTCGCTCTGTTAAAATCCATTCCCCACGGCCCCATAACGATACCTGCCGAGGCAATCGGCCCCTTCCATGGTTGATGTGCGAACGTGTGAAACACAAAACGGTTGACACCCTTGGCAAGTGCAGCATCCCCTTGCCGCTTGAGCATCCCTGGCGTCACAGCCCACCCGTCGGTACGCTTCATCCCGCTCGTAAACGACTCCGTCTGAACAATCTTGCGCCTCCACGCCCGACCAACCGCGCCAACCATCGCGCTCCATCCAGTATTGTTTACGCCACCGCGCCAAAACTCGCCCATCGGGATGTCAGCAAAGGACGCTTGAAGAAGCTCGTCGAAATGCCCTGGGTAAGGCTCGATTTCTACCTTAAGCCCAAGCTCATTGGACTTCTTAACGAAATAGCCGCCGAACCAATGAGCAAATAAATCGGCATTCGTACGGCGCAAATCACGAAGGAACTGTTCAGTCGCCTCGCCACTTTCAACATAGCGACCTGAAAGGACTGGCAAAAATGGAATTAAATCGTATCCGCGTCGCGCCTTAAACTCCTCGGGCATCCTTTGTGTCCAGCTTTGCGGTCCACGCTCGTAGCTGTCAATAAGCGTCGTCTCAATCGAGGAGATGCCTGCCTTACGTTGATCGGCAACAATTCTTGTGAGCATACCGCGAAGTGCCGCATCCACCCCTTCCTTTGACATCTTATCACACTCTAACCCCCGACCCTCGTTTGATGCGGGGTGGTTCAATACGTTCTTAACTTGCCATTTGAAGTGTAAAATTATCCATTTCCCATCCGTGGGTATCTCCCCTCCGCGCGTGAGGTTGATAATGCGATTTTTGGGTATCACCGATGACGAAGGCACATTCTTAATTACATTCGTCTTATAATGCCCATTATCGAAGGGAAGATTTCCCACAAAAGATTTTAACTTGAAATCAGGAACTTCTACAGCGTCACTCGGGAGCTCAGGTACTGCAAGAATTGCGATGGTACGTTCATCAGCTTTTGGAATGACACCATTCTTGCACTCTATGCAAACATAATCCTTCATCGCCTCCTCGGGACGAATCCATGGCCCGCCAGCACTCGTCCATCCTGGACAATTATGTACACCCATCTTAAGACCAAGGCGTTCTGCCTCGCGCCCGGCAAATAAAACAAGGTCATACCATTCCTCGGAAAGCGTCTTCACGCGGCCACGTATCTCTGGCCAATAACCAACATCAAAAAGAGTAAAGCCTCCAAGCCCCTGCTCTTTCATCGCCTCAAGGTCGGCAGTAATTCCCTCGCGAGTAACATAACCATGCATCCAGTGCCACCAGGTCCTGGGGCGGGCAGAAACAGGAGGGTTACGAAATCCTTCAAGAAGTTTATCGCTCTCTCCTCCTGCAAAAGTTGTCGCAACAACCGCCGCACATACCATACATGTAAAAAAATATTTCATTTTTCCTTTCGCCTCCTACAAAACTCTTCTCTTAAATTTAATGTAATAATATCACATTACGATTTAGTAAATCAACTATCTTTATAAATTTCCAATGGTAGGGCGGCCGCCCCGCGACCGCCGAAAACGTTGATATGGTGACTTAACACGATGTAGGGAACGGT
>JAGCMU010000059.1 GCA_017646325.1 Kiritimatiellia bacterium | reverse complement strand
GGCAGGGATAAAAACTCTTGCAACTATTTTGAAGCCGAGAAGAACGTTGAAAATGTATTGGATATTGCATATCTATCCGTATTTACATTGGGTTTTGACAGTTCTTTTGGTAGTGGGATTTGTGTATGGCAAAAACAAAACGGAATACAGTCTTTGGGAAGACATTATGTTTTTCTCTGCTTGCGTGCTTCCTTTTTTGGCGTTGCCGTTGACGGTAAAAACATTGAAATCAGCTGCCGCCGATTACAGGAAAAATCCAGAAAACCCATACTGGTTTGGGTATGAAAGAGCATCAGGAAAAATCCATTTTATTTTTGGTTTCCTTTATTCCTTGTCAATGGCGACACTTATGTTGTTGGGATAAGGGAACAGGCAACATTTTACCGTCCCCCGGTTCCATCACGTATTAACTGCAAGTATTGCAAGTATCGCAATTGTTGCTGTGTCGGTGCGGAGGATTCTCTGCCCCAACGACAAACGCGTAAAGGATTTACTTTCCAAGAAATCAATTTCCTCGTCAGTCCATCCACCTTCAGCTCCGATTGCCACGACAGGCAAGTCGTCTTGATTTGAAATATCTATTTCTCTTATCAATTTGTCGCCGCCAGGGTGCGCGACAATTTTCTGCGTACGCGAATCAAACTCGCCAGAGTTTATCAGGTATTTGAAATTTCTATGGAGAGTTGTTTTAGGCAGTATGGATGTTCCTCCTTGCATTAAGCCCTCTATCAAGGCAGGACGGGAGATTTCATCTTTCAGGTATTGAGCGCCCCAATACGCCTTTTCGACTTTTTGCGTCCCCACGACATAAATATGCCTTACCCCCAATGTCGCAAGCTGTGGCAGCATACGCTTAAAAACTCGCGGGCGCGGAAGAGCAAGGATGATATCTATCCACGGTTTTAAAGATTCGATAGAGTGATTTGTTTTTACGGTAATATTTTTTTTATCTCTATCAATCGATACGATTTCCGACGTTCCGCACAAGCCGTTGACCTCTCCCGTTTTTAAAATCTGCCCCACTTCACCGTGCAGAATGTTCAATACGTGTTCGGCTCTTTCGTCGTTAAACGAAGCGATTCCTCTTTCGTCGATTTCTTCTTTTTCAAATAAAATACGATTCACTTTTTTTCGCCTATGCTAGTAAATTGTTTCGTATTCGCCTTTTTGGACTTTTTTCATGCACTTAAATCCTGCTCTTTTTGCGCGATAGTGCAGATCCGTTTTTGAGTGTCCCAAAGCAGGCGCGCAGATAATGCGCCTTATTTTGCTCCCGCATTGTGGACACGTATCAAGTTTTGCGTCATTGATCGATTGCGTTGTCTGAAACGATTTTTTGCAATAATCGCATCCTTTTTCGCCGTCAATTGATTCGTAATGGTAAATAGGCACAATACTCTCCAAAATTATTCGTAGCGATCAAGATATTTTTTTATCATCTTTTCCATGCGTGTTTCAAGCCACGGTGTCACTTTCCACGAATCACGCAAATTCAAGTATTCCGATACGGTGCCGCCCTGACCTGGCTTTACGCCATATTCGCATTTGAGCATGATGTTGCGAGCGGTGGCGTCTTGAGAAACAAATTCAACGACTTGAGTTTTGAACCCGAGAATGCGAAGAATCATCGCACGGAAAGAGTCTGTTAAAATGTCGCAAAGTCTTTCGCGCAAAATACCGTAGCGGAGAACGCCGGCGAAATCGTCACGGGCATTTGCCTTGATTACCTTCTGCAATTCGTGTTGACAGCAGGGCGCTGAAATAATGTAACGGCTCTTCCATTCTACTCCCTTTGCGAGGGCTTCATCGGTAGCCGTGTCGCAAGCGTGAAGAGAGATGACCATGTCGGGACGCTCGACATTCAATTCCGCTATTTCCTTCAAATCGTTCAGGTTCTTAAACTCGTTCAAGTCTCCAATTGCAAAAACAGCCTCGCCCGCCATATCGAGGCGTTCTGCCGTTTTGCGGGCGCTGTCAATAACATCCTCTCTGCGGTCGATTCCGATAACGAGAACCTTTTTAAACCCAAGAGAGTATTTTAAATATTGGCAAAGGGCGATGGTGAGATACGCCTTGCCGCAGCCGCAATCAACAACCGTAAACGATTCCTTGTCGGTATGGTTTGAAAGGGCTTCTGAAATTTCCTTCAAAAATTCGTTGACCTGATCGTACTTTCCTCTCATTGACGCTTTTACCCGTCCGTCTGCATCGGCAAGGCCTATCGCAGAAAGAAGCGCGGCAGAATCAAACGAGGTGAGAGGTGTTTTCTTTATGCGGTCGTGCGGCTGCAGGACGACTTGGCGTTTCATTTCCACACTGCGGTTTGCCGTAACGCGGCCCTTACGTGTCACGCGCACATGCAGGTCGCCTGTCGCCGTGATGAGGTGTAAATCGCGCACGCCTCTTTGGGAGATGATTTCTTCAAGGCCTTCCGCTGCCCCGTTTGCATCGAAGTTTTTAACCTGGACGTGACCATCGTCTACCATTTCCGCCTGGTATTTCTTTTCTCCTGAAATTTCAACGGGGCGAATGGAAATCTTAAATGTTTTCCCGTTGCGGCGAAGGCTTTGTACAATTTTCATAAAACCGTCGCTGAAAAATAACGCACGGATTTCTTCCGCGAGTTCTACAGGTAATTCTCCACGTTCCATAATTATTCCTCTTCTGGTGTCACAACACCCGTAAGCAATCTGTCGTGATCTTCAATCGGCAATTCTTCAACTACTTGGAAAGGATGGGCGACGCCGAGGAGTACCGCCTCCTTTGACGCATGGTCGAGAAGGCGGTCAAACCATCCGCCGCCATATCCTACGCGTTTGCCGTCGCGAGTGAAGGCAAGACCAGGTATAATCCAAACGCCAATGTCTTCTGGATTGATTTCATTGACTTCCGCAGGCTCTGGGATGTGGTGGTCTCCTTCTACCAAAGTAGTCGTGTTGTCATAAGTTCCCATGACGTACATTTTTCGGACGGCGTCCCAGCAGGGTACGACAACGGTAATGTCTTCAGACCATAATTCTTCCACGAGTTTCGTCAAATCAAGCTCGTGTTCAGTTGCCAAATAAACGGCAAAAGGACGTTTGTTTACAATCGCTTCTTGAATATCCGATCTGTTGAGAATGTTTGCCACCAAGGCTTCAGAGGCTTCTTCTCTTTCTTCTTGAGAGACGCAATTGCGCCTCTTACGCATTTCGTTTCGTATTTGCTCTTTAATTTCGTTCATGGTTTCCTTAAGTTTGTCACAGGTTCTGGATAGTGTAAGAGTATCCTCGAAGTGGATTGGTGAATTTCATCGATCCTGCCTGTGAGCGTTCTAAAATCGCAATTTCCTTTTGCCCGACGGATATGACACGCTTGATGCCGTCGTCAACCACCGAGAAGTTTTTTCCTAAAGCCTTCTTTAATGCGGACGTTTCAAGGTTGGCAAAAGCGACGTCGCAAATAGCGTATTCCGGCTCGAACGCATTTGGTATTTGCGGAGCCTTCTTCCATGTGAGGGTATGAGGTTTCGTTAATTCAATAGTCACGAGGCGCATTTGCGGAGCGGAAAAAACGATCGTGAATTTTTCGTCCTCGCCTTTCATTACACAAGATGCCGTGAAATTATTGTCTTTCCAATTGCCGGCAATAGCCTGCGCTTTGACGCCTTTTAAATCAAATAGAGCAATGCACAATGGCGTAGGGTCGAATCCGACGGATTCGGCGATATTGACATTGATAGGGTTTTCGCGTGATTGAGTCGTTGCGCAACCTGCAAAAAACACCGATAGAATTGTAATTGCTGAAAGTAGAAAATCTCGTATTTTCATTTTATGTTATTGTACCAAGTATTCTGTGATTTTGCAAATTAGTTTACACATGAACGCGTTTATAGTACAATAAATCCCATTATGAAAATGAAAGTTTACAATTCTCTTACTCACAATGTCGAGGACTTGGTGCCTCTTGCAGACAACACGATCCGCCTTTACACTTGCGGACCGACCGTGTACAATTTCGCCCACATCGGTAATTTTCGGGCGTATATGTTTGAAGATATTCTTCGAAGAACCATTCAATTCAACTCGATGAAGATTCGCCAAGTGATGAATCTTACCGACGTTGATGATAAGACGATCCGCGGCGCAAATGCGGCGGGAGTTGAATTAACTCAATATACGAAGACTTACAAGGATGCGTTTTTCGCCGATTTGAAGAAGCTTAACATTCAATCGGCAGAAGTCTATCCTGCAGCTACAGACCATATTCCTGAAATGATTGACCTCGTTTCAAAGCTTATCGAAAAAGGCGTGGCGTATAAATCTGATGATGGCAGCGTATATTTTTCCGTTACGAAATTCCCTCAATATGGACAACTTGCGCATATCGATTTTGACAATCAGCGTACAGGCGCTAGATGCGCGTCTGATGAATATGATAAGGAAAATGTGGGCGATTTTGCCTTGTGGAAAGCATGGGAAGAGTCGGACGGTCCCGTTGCATGGGATTCTCCGTGGGGAAAGGGGCGCCCAGGCTGGCACATAGAATGTTCTGCGATGGCGATGAAATATCTCGGTGAAACGTTCGATCTTCACACGGGCGGCATCGACAACTTGTTCCCGCACCACGAAAATGAAATTGCTCAGGCTCAGGCGGCAACAGGCAAACAATTCGTAAAAACGTGGATGCATTGCGCCCACCTTCGCGTGAATGGCGAGAAGATGTCAAAGAGCCTCGGAAACTTCTTCACTCTTCGCGACCTTTTGGAAAAAGGCTACACGGGGCGTGAAATCCGTTATGTCCTCGTAAACGCGCATTACCGTCAAGGTTTGAATTTTGCGTTTACCGCATTGGAAGACGCCCGCAAATCATTGGAACGCATAGATACTTGCGTCGATCAGCTCGAAGCAAAATCATCAGGCGCTACTCCCGATGCGCAAGTGCCGGAATTTGCAGTAAAAGCTCTTGAAGATTTTACCGCCGCAGTCAATGACGACTTGAATACTCCAAAAGCTTTCGCGGCGGTCTTTGAACTAGTCCGCGCTTCTAATGCGGCAATAGCAACGCTTTCTCCTTCTGAGGCAGGCGCCATAATCAACGTCTTCCGTAGAATGGACGAGGTTTTGGGTGTAATCTTCTTTGAGAAAAAAGAAAAGGAAGAAGTGCCTGAAGAAATCATTGCGATTCTCAACGAACGCGCCGCCGCGCGCGCCGCTAAGAATTGGGCGGAGTCAGACCGTTTGCGCGATGAACTTGCCGCAAAGGGATGGATTGTAAAAGATTCCAGAGACGGGCAGAGCGTGACGAAAAAATGACAGGAAAATTCATAACTTTTGAAGGTCCCGAAGGCGGCGGAAAATCAACGCACATAAAATTGCTTGCAGATTTTCTCCGCTCTAAAGGGAAGGAAGTCCTCGTGACACGCGAACCTGGCGGCACAAGGCTTGCTGAATTGATCCGTTCTTTGGTGAGAGAAGAACTTGAAGATCCGCCCGTAACGCAGAGCGAAGTCCTTTTGTTTTTGGCTGCTAGGGCACAAGTCGTTTCAAATGTGATCCGTCCAGCCCTTGAAAAAGGCGTGTGGGTTTTGTGTGACCGTTTTTCCGATTCTACATTTGCCTATCAAGGATATGGCAGAGGAGTTGAAGTTGATTTGCTTCGTCGGTTGAACGACTTTGCAACGCAAGGTCTCGTTCCTGATATGACGGTTCTTTTAGACGTGCCGCCTGAAGTCTCGCGTTCGCGTCTTTTGGCGCGTCAAGCGGATACAAATTCAACGGCTGACAGAATAGAGCAGGCTGGTGAAGATTTTCACCGTCGCTTGCGTGAGGGGTTCCTTGCAATGGCAAAGGATGAACCTCAAAGATTCACCGTCGTCGATTCGTCTAAGGAATTGGAAGATGTAAGTAAAAATATCGAAGAAGCCGTTTTGAAATTGTTGTAGAAAAACGTGCGTCAAATCAAAAATAAGATAATGTAAGAGTTGATATTTTTACAGAAATATAATATAATGTTTATTCTATTTTTTAGTTTTTGGAGGAAAAACAAATGAAATCAGGAAGCTCGTCTTCTCAAAATAATATGTGGAAATGGCTTGCGCTTTTTGTGCTTGCTGTGTTTTCGTTTTATGTAGCATATCCGCCTGTGGATAAGGTGGATGCTGATGGTAAAGTAATCCAGGAAGGTAAACTCAGATTCGGTTTGGATTTGAAGGGTGGTACGTCCTTTACTCTTGGGGTAGACCGTGCAAAACTTCGCGAGCAGATTATTGCTGACAATCCATCTATTTCAAATGACACCGCATCAATTGAGAAGACAATCGCAAAGATTCTCACCGGTTGCGATAATCGCATCGTTCAGGTTGTTCGCCGCCGTATCGACGGTATGGGTATGAACGAGCCTGTCATTCAGGGTATGAGCGATCACCGCCTTATGGTTCAGCTTCCAGGCGTCGGCAACGAAACGCGCGCGGCCGCAAAGAAGTCCCTTCAATCTGCAGCATATCTTGAATTTCGTTTGACTCACGCAAACAACGATGATCTCGTCAACAAGCTTCTTTCTTTGGACGTAGCTCCAGAAGGGTACAAGAAGGGCGGAGCTGGTTATGTACGTGCTGAAAATTACGACGAAGTTTCAAAGCGTGAAGGCTTTGCCGCTCGTCTCTCATCATTCCACGTTCCTCACCCGCGTTACCAGTTTATGCTTGAAAAGGAAACTGACGGCAGCTTCCGCCCGGCTTTCGTAGCTCGCAATTCTCCTTGCTCCGACGGTGTCCGTTTCTCTGGCGACTTCCTTGAATCTGCCCGCGTCGATCTTGAGTCTGGGCAAATTGCAATCGCTTTCACGATGAATGCGGAAGGTGCACGTCGCTTTGGTGAAATTACCCGCAACTATATGGCAGGTGGCCCAAAGAACCGCACGGGTCGCGGTCGTCAGCTCGCAATCATCCTCGATGACATGCTCATTTCTGCTCCTACGATTCAAAGCGAAATCCGCGATCGTGGTCAGATTACAGGTTCCTTCACTCCTCAGGAAGCACAGGAACTTGCAAACGATTTGAATGCAGGTGCTTTGCCGGCTCCATTGGAAATCTTGGCTGAATCTTCAGTCGCTCCAACAGTCGGTGAAGAAGCAATCAACGCAGGCCTTGTCGCAGCTTCATTGGGCTTTGCGCTCGTCGCCATCTTCATGTTCATCTACTATTGGTATACGGGGCTTGTTGCGAATGTCGCTCTCTTCCTTGACATCGTCCTCCTCCCGGCAACTCTCGTTTTAGTCGCTAACGTTCTTGGCGTATTTGCTCAAGACCCATCCATGGGCGGGCAGATGACAACGACTCTTCCAGTTCTTACAATGCCTGGTATTGCAGGTCTTGTGTTGACACTCGGTATGGCAGTTGACGCAAACGTTCTTATTTTCGAACGTATCCGCGAAGAGTTCTTGAACAAGGCTTCTGTAGGTACGGCAATCAAGAATGGCTACGGCAACGCCTTCTCTGCAATCTTTGACTCGAACCTCACGACAATCATCACGGGTATCATCCTCTTCGTCGTCGGTACTGGTCCTGTTCGCGGCTTCGCAATCACCCTCGTTTCCGGTGTTGTGATTTCAATGTTCACAGCAGTTGTCGTGACACGTTTGATTCTTGAAAAGTTTGCAAACCCGGATTCAGTAAAGCCATTCAAGATGCTTCAGTTCTTCAAGAAGCCTTCATTTGATTTCTTGAAGTATGGCCGTCTTACAATTATCTCCTCCGCTGTCATTATCGCAGTAACCGTGGGCTTGTTCTTCTTCCGCGCATTCACGAAGCCTGCTTCTGTGTTGGCGGTTGATTTGACTGGCGGTACTTCGATTGTTTATTCTGTCGATCAAGAAAAGAAGCCTGCTGTTTCTGATATTCGCAAGGTTCTTGACTCGTTTGACAATGCAACGATCATCCAGTACCAGCAGGGTGTAGGCGATGCAACGCTTCTCGTAAAGACTGGCTTTACCGCCGAATCTGTTCAGGATAAGTCCATTAAGGACGTCGGTGGTCATGTAACGAAGCTTTTGCAGGATTCCTTCAAGGATGCGAAGATTGAACTCATTTCTGTTGATGAAATCGGTTCTATGGTCGGTGCCGACCTTAAGAAATCCGGTACATGGGCAGTCATCCTTTCTCTCTGCGCAATCTTGATTTACGTCGCAATGCGCTTTGAGTTCGGCTTCGGTCTCGGTGCTCTCGTTGCTCTTGCGCACGACGCATTGATTACGCTCGGTATTTTCTCGATTTGCGGCCGTCAAGTTTCTCTTATCGTCGTAACCGCTCTTCTTACGATTATCGGTTACTCTGTTAACGATACGATCGTTATCTTCGACCGTATCCGTGAAGACCTTCGCAAGAATCAAAAGGCAACGTTTAAGGATCTTTGCAATTCTGCCCTCAACAGCTGCTTGAGCAGAACGGTTATTACGTCCTTGACGACGCTCTTTGCGGTATTGGCACTCTTCGCGTTCGGCGATGGCTCAATCTTCGACTTTGCTTTCACAATGCTCATCGGTATCATTGCAGGTACATATTCAACGATGTTCATTGCAACTCCAGTGATGATTTGGTTCTATCGCAACCGTCGTCCTGAGTTCAAGGATGAAGATTCTGACGGTGAATAAAAACTCGCTATAGAAGAAATAAAAAGAACGCCCGAGTTTTCGGGCGTTTTTTTAAAGGAGTAAAGAAATGAAAAAGAAGATGATTAGCGATCAAGTAAAAGTTGGTAAGGAAAGAGCACCTCACAGAAGCCTCCTTATCGCCTCAGGTGTAAAACCTGAAGATATGAAAAAGCCTTTTATCGGTATTTGCAATTCTTATGAATCATTCGTTCCCGGCCATTGCCATCTTAACGGAGTAGGTCAATGGATAAAGCAATGCGTTATTGAAGCGGGCGGCGTGCCGATGGAATTTAATACGATTGCAGTGTGCGACGGTATTGCAATGGCCCATCCTGGTATGAAGTTTTCTTTACCGAGCCGTGAAATTATTGCCGACTCAGTGGAAAGTGTTGCAAGAGCTCACTGTTTTGATGCTCTCATTTGTGTCCCTAATTGCGACAAGATCGTCCCAGGCATGTTGATTGGCGCATTGCGCGTTAATATTCCTACTATTTTTGCTTCGGGCGGTCCAATGGCTACGGGCAATCATCCGCTCAAGAAGGCCGATACGGATTTGAATACCGTATTTGAAGCCGTTGCAGAAGAAAATGTCGGCAAGATTACGGCAAAGGATCTTTTGAAGGTTGAACAGACTGCTTGCCCTGGCTGCGGATCATGTAGCGGTATGTTTACGGCAAATTCAATGAACTGCCTTTATGAAGCAATTGGTCTTGCTCTTCCTGGCAACGGTTCGATTCTCGCAATTGATCCAAAGCGTAAAGAACTTTGGAGACAGGCGGCATTTAGAGCTGTCGCCATGGCTAAGGCTCAAGGCCCGCTTCCTCGCGACCTCGTGACGAAGGAATCCCTTGATAATGCTCTTACTCTCGATATGGCAATGGGCGGGTCTACAAACACCGTCCTCCATACGCTTGCAATCGCGCGTGAAGCGGGGGTTGATTATACCCTTGAGCGCATGAACGAGATTTCCGCCCGTACGCCATACATCTGCAAGCTTGCTCCTTCTGGTCATTACCACATGCAGGATCTTGACCGTGCAGGCGGCATTATGGCTATTTTGAAGCGTCTTCCAAAGAAGCTTTTGAATTTGAAAACGAAGACTGTTTCTGGAAAAACTCTTGGAGCGCAAATAGCTGCGGCAACCATTAAGGATGATGATGTTATCCGTACCTTGAAGAATCCCTATTCAAAGGATGGCGGCCTTGCTGTTTTGTGGGGCAATCTTGCCGAAAAGGGAAGCGTTGTCAAGAAGGGCGGCGTCGCTCCGTCGATGATGTGCTTTACAGGTAAGGCAATTTGCTTCAATTCTCAGGAAGAGGCGTGCGCAGGTATTCTTGGCGGCAAGGTTAAAGCAGGGCACGTAGTTGTTATCCGTTATGAAGGTCCAAAGGGCGGTCCAGGTATGCAGGAAATGCTCGCTCCAACTTCGTACATCATCGGTGCGGGGCTTGGCGAATCTGTCGCGCTCATTACGGATGGCCGCTTTTCTGGAGCAACGCACGGCGCGTGCGTCGGACACGTTTCACCGGAAGCGGCTGAAGGTGGCTTGATTGGACTTATCGAAGACGGTGATGAAATCACAATCGATATTCCAAACAGAAAAATCAACGCAAAACTTTCACGTGCTGAAATTTTACGCCGTCGTCGCGCAGCTCCAAAATGGACGCCTCGCATTAAAGGCGGATGGCTTGAAAGATACGCCCGTTTTGTTGGCAATGCGTCTACTGGCGCGTCTCTTAAACAAGATTGAGATGGTCGGCAGCGAAAAACAGAAAAGCAGAAACGCGTGTGGCAATGCCGCACGCGTTTTGCGAAATGAGTTGGAAAAATTAATTCCAATGATTCCTTCCTATCCGTTTCGCGAAACGGATCCGTCGGGGATCGTGGAAGAGTTCATCGCCAAGAAACCGAAGGCAACGCAGCTCGACGTTGAACTTGCATCTCTTTTTACGGCAATGATTTCGTGGGGAAACAGAAAAGCCATAAGAACAACTGCCCGCCGTCTCGTTTTTTATGAAATGAAATACGCTCCGCAGAAGTATATTCTCGGGGAATTGTATAAAAATCCTTCAACCGTTTTTCAAGGATGCGTTTACAGAACGCTTGATTATTCACATTTTCAGGAAGTGTGCGAGAATGTACGTCAAGGTTTGAAGGGGAAGAAAACGATTGAAGAAGCACTGAAGGGAAAAACCATAGAAGAAGCATTGTCTACTCTGTGCGAGTGGCTTGCGCCTGCAAAGATCGGTAGCCCAGGAAAGAGCGTATGCAAGAGAATGTCGATGTTTTTGCGTTGGATGGTAAGGCGGGAATATCCTGATTTCAATGTATGGAAATCGTTTTCTCCAAGTAATTTATTTGCGATAATGGATGTTCATGTCAATAGGCTGACGAGTGAAATGAGAGAGTGTAAAACGGCGACATGGAACGGATGTGTTGAATTGACAAACATATTCAAAAGCTGGGACGCGAAAGACCCTTTAAAGTATGATATCGCGCTTATGATGTACGCCGATAAAGCGCTTGGCGTTTGAATCATTCTTTTTGTTTCGGCTCGCGGACTTTGCCGCCGTGGAAAAACAGCGATTCTGCTACGGGCGTGAAACTTTGGCGGTGCGCTTGACACGGGCCTAATTCTTCAAGAAGTTTTAAATGCTCTGGTGTAGGATAGCCTTTGTGAATTGCAAATTTGTATTCTGGATATAAAGAATCAAGTTTCATGCAAGAAGCGTCACGTGCATCTTTTGCGAGGATTGAGGCTGCGGCAATGAAGAGCGATTTCGCATCTCCTTTTACGATATTCCGTGATTCAAACGGGAGTGTTTTTACCGGCAACCCGTCTACGAGAATTCTGTATGTTTTTCCTTTAAGTTTTGACGCCAGCTCTTCTGCTGCGCGGCGCATCGCAAGGTGTGTCGCGTAGAGAATGTTCAGATGGTCGATTTCTTCAGGCGTTGCATACGATATGGCGTAAGTGCAATTTGGCGTTTCTTTTATTTTCTTCGCCAAAGCTTCGCGTTTTGAGGCTGTAAGTTTTTTTGAGTCGTTTATGTCGCACCATTCGTTTTGAATGAGACGAGCGGCCTCTTTAAGAGGAAGCGATACTGCAGCAGCAAAAACTTCTCCTGCAAGAGGGCCTCTTCCCGCTTCATCAATTCCCATGACAACGACATCTTTGTCGTTGCGGGCAAGTTCGTTTTCGTGAACGAGAGAAGGGCCTCCTGCGGCCTTTTTAGGTGCTTTGCTCATTTTTTATACGATGTGAACTTAAAGGGGGAAATGTATTCCCAAGTAGGCTTTTCCAACGTTCCGCCAACTGAAAACTCAAGAAGGTATTTTGAAATTGCAGCCGTGAAAGGGCGGGTTAAAAGAGCCATAATCGAACGGTCTTTAAACAAGCGTACCTGACACTTGAAATCGAGTTTGTCGTTTATCATATCGTACACGCCTTTTGCTTTTATGGATATGAAAGAACCTTCAAAAACAATGTTTTCCGAAGAAAGCTTTCCGTCCTTTACTTCAAAATCGCACGACGCCACTTGATTTGCCCCTTTGGCGGCTTTTTCAAAGAAGTTTGAGTCAATACCTGGGATTATCGATATGAGTTGTTCCACCAAGCCCTTGAAAATGCTCA
Source organism: Kiritimatiellia bacterium (assembly GCA_017646325.1). Lineage (GTDB taxonomy): Bacteria > Verrucomicrobiota > Kiritimatiellia > RFP12 > UBA1067 > RGIG9934. Next base: position 2,102 of record JAGCMU010000059.1, on the reverse strand, counting down.
AATCGGCAAAATAGGCTTTTGATATTTTTATGTCCCCTTTGCCGCGGAGACGGGGGAGCGAGTTTGTAGAAAGAGGGCCTGTCATATCAATATGGCCTTTGACAATTCCTCTTCTCTTGCCTATGTCGACATTGAACAAATCTCCAAAATCTGTAAGCTGGACGTTGTCTGCGGCAATATTGATTTGGAAGGTGGCATTGTCTTGTTTGAACTCAGGAATCGAAAGTTTCGCGCTTCCTTCAATTTCTCCTCCACGCGCGGCAGAGGCGCGAGCGTTAAAGAAAGAAACTTCTGTACCTTTCAAGGTGAAGATGCTTTCCGCTGCACGCAGAGGAATTCCGAAAAGCGTTCCTTTGCTGAAGGATACGGATCCTTGCAAATCGTTCAAGTGGGCATTTTCCGGGAGTGACGCCAACTTGCCTTTCAATGTCATTTTAGTTGAAGACATCGGCTGGATGCAATCCAATGTCCCATCGGTAAATATATCTGCGATTGCCAATGAGTTTGAAAGGGATGTCGTTGAGTCCACGTCAAAAACAACAAACCCTACATCATTCGTGTTTTCATAGATTACCGATCCTGCCATTTTTGATCCGTCTGCGATAGACACATCGAGAGGCCCCACTTTGATGACGGCGTTTTGATATGTGTCACGAACGAAAACACGAATGTCTAACGGGCCTGCCGCGTATGAAAATGGAACGGAATTGTATCTTCCCGATTGAGGATGAAGGTGTAAAAGGAGGTGAAGATCGTTGTTGCGTAAGTTTACGTCGAATGCGCAAGATGCTTTTACCGGCGCTTTAACGTGCGTAAAGCCGTCGATAAATTGGAAGGAGTTTTTTATGTCTAACGCCTCAAGCATGGGGCGGATGTTGTGTTGACGGGCAAAGCCGTGGACTTCTCCTTTTACATATTGGGTGTCTAAATCAAAGGAACACTCTCCGGTTAATGTCATCGGCGTATCGGCATCAGGCCAATGGATTAAGATGTCGTTGAAGGATATGGCTCTTCCTGTCGAAGAAACGCGTTCGATTTCAACTTTCTTCGGTCTCACGCCAACTATTTCAGGCTGGATGAGAGTAAGAGAGAAGGGGAGGAATTCGGGCAAGTCTAATTCAAGAGGCGAGTTTTGCTCTACAAAGTCCGGCTTGCCGGGAAATTCTATGGAGTCGGGAATGTAGTACCCGTCGGGGAGACGAGAGTATTTCAGTTTTGTGATAGTTAGGCTTTTTATGACAGAAGATGCGTCGATAGGCCAAGAGAAGGATCGTGTTTTTATTTCTGCTTTTTCTATTTGAAGAATAGGCGAGAAATCTGTTTTTGTTTTGTCGAAAACTCTGACGTTGTAAAAATCGAAATTTTTGAAAAAACGAAATTTGCCGTTCCCTATTGTTACCAAAATCGAGTCGTTGGAAATTTTCCGTGATATTTTTTCAAGGACAAATTGAGGGATGTTCTGCTCATAGAAAGAGATGTAGGCGAGGAAAAGAGCACAAACGACAAGTAAAGAAATTGAGGAAAAAAGGACGACGCGAAAGAGGATTTTAAAAAACTTGCGCATTGTAAACGACGTTTCTTGAATGGCAGCCCATAGGAGAGTCGAACTCCTCTTTTCAGGATGAGAACCTGACGTCCTAGCCGATAGACGAATGGGCCATTTTTATGATTGGTGCACCTGGAGGGATTTGAACCCTCAAGCCTGACGGCACAAGAACCTGAATCTTGCGTGTTTGCCAATTTCACCACAGGTGCAATCAGATGCAGTCGAAATATTATGCCAAAAAATAAGGGGAATGTCAATGGGGATTATTGACTCAAAAATAAAAAAAGGACGCTCCAAGAAGGGCGTCCTTTTTTGTTGATGTAATCAATCGATTACTTGGCGATAACGCGAGCCATTTCGAGAACCTTGTTCGAATAACCCCATTCGTTGTCGTACCAAGAGCAAACCTTGACGAAGGTTGGATCGAGCTGGATACCAGCCTTGACGTCAAAGATAGAGGTGCGTGGATCGTCGCGGAAGTCGGTAGAGACAACTGCTTCGTCCGTGTAACCGAGAATACCCTTGAGTTCGCCTTCAGAAGCTTCCTTCATAGCAG
>JAGCMU010000005.1 GCA_017646325.1 Kiritimatiellia bacterium | reverse complement strand
ATGGCTATTCGCCCTCAAAGACAACTCCTTCATGCTGTCGCATTAGAGTTCAATCATCCCATAACGCGCAAACGCTTGCGCTTTTTATCTGAGCCGCCTGAAGATATCGTTTACGCGCATTAACTTTTTTATAATGCGCGAATTTCCAATGCAAGTTCGCCAAGTTGTTCTGTCTTACCAGGCGCGTGAAGTTTTACAAAAAGCGTATGGCTATGCCCTGATTCTGGCAATTCAGGAATATCTGCAATTCCTTGCAAGATTGTTGTGGGTCCTGGATACGTTCCTGCAATCGACGCTAATGCGTCAATTGGAGCTGTTGCAATATCTGAAATTCCAACCGTATATTTATTCACTAAATCAGCTGAAGTTTTAAAGGCATACTTCGCTGTAAGACGGAGAAACTTTTCGATATTCTCTGTGTTGAGGGATTCAGAAATTCCAACTGCAACTGCCGTATGACCTTCAACTTCCTCACGAAACAAAATTCTTTTCGCCCATTCTTCTTGAGTGAAATCTGCAACGTTGTTTGTAAAGTTAACTTCACGAGATGAAGTCTTTTTCGCGATACTGCTACGCGGCCAAAGTAAATCAACCGTTATAAGGTTACGTGATTTACGCCACTTCTTCTGCCTCGGTGCGTTTGCAATCGTCACCTCAGTAAGAAGAATCTCAATTGATTTTTTACTTGATGCTTTCGCCATTGGCTACCTCGCTTTGTTTAGTATCGGTTTAGAGAAATTAAAACTCGGAAGGAAGAAAATCAGATGGTACATTCCAATCGTCCTTCCCAAAATACACATCAAAAATCTTTACACCATCTGGGGAACAATTTCTCTTAAATGCTTGCGCGAAAATTCTCCACATAAAAACTTCAAGCCATTTCTTAATTGTTCGAGCGTCGTAAATTCCCTTAAAAGTTTTTTTCGCAATTTTTAAAATTTCGGCTTTCGATTTTTGCTGCCCGACAAAATGCCAGATGAAAAAGTCGTGAAGTTCGTAAGGCCCCACCTTCTCTTCTGTAATCTGCACAATCTTGCCGTTCTTGGCTGGCAACAATTCTGGACTTACCGGCGTATTTAAAATGTCGAGTAGAGCAATTGCGGTATGACGCTCATTTAATTTTTCATCATTCGGAATATTCTCGGCATACCACTTGCATACTTCGCGAATGGTCGTTTTGGGAACGCCTGAATTAACATTGAACATGGACATATGGTCGCCATTATACGTACTCCATCCAAGAGCAATTTCACTCATATCCCCGGTTCCAATTACGATACCGCCAACCTTATTTGCTACGTCCATTAAAATTTGCGTACGCTCACGCGCTTGAACATTTTCATACGTAATATCATGAGTCTTCCCGTCGTGGTGAATATCAGAAAAATGCTGACGGCAGGCAGGCGTAATATCTACTGAAGTAATATCAACTCCAAGCCCCTTACAAAGCATATGCGCATTTCCTTTAGTGCGCACTGTTGTGCCAAAACCCGGCATTGTAAAAACGTGAATCCCGTTTTTAGGCAAATTCAAAAGTTCAAAAGTATCATTCACTACGAGTAATGCTAGCGCGCTATCAAGACCTCCCGATAGACCAACTACAACATTCTTACAATTAATTGCCGTAAGCCTTCTTGCCAGCCCCATCACTTGACGACGAAACACCGACTCCGGCATTCCGCAAAATGGGAAACGAGGATCGCTTCCTAATGCCGGACTTTTCAAGCCCGCAATTTTCTTTGCTTTCTTTATAACGACTTTCGGCGGATTTTTAATTTTAGAAATCGCCTTGAGGAATTGTGCTTTTGCCTTTGCTTCGCGCTCTTTAAAAACGGGATGCTTTTCAATACTCCCACAATCTCCACCACGAAATGCATCGTCTTGCAATTCAATTTTCTTGCACCCAGTCGCAGCAACGGTTTTGTAAATTGCAAGAAGGTGTTTTACGTTTTCAGAAAATGCACCAGGGCGCATTTTTAACGCCGCTTCCAAAACTTGTGGAGGCAACTCGTACAATGGATGGATATGATTT
>JAGCMU010000004.1 GCA_017646325.1 Kiritimatiellia bacterium | reverse complement strand
GTCAAGACGCTTGAGTCTAAGCAGCGCTTTACGTTTCTTACTGGTGTAAGCAAGTTTTCAAAGGTGTCGATTTTTTCCGATCTCAATAACCTTAACGACTGGACGATGAATGCGAATGTCGCAACATTGTTTGGCTATACGCACGAAGAGGTGTTGAAGTATTTCCCTGAGCGCATTCATGCACTTGCGGAAGCGAACGGAATGACTGATGATGAGGCGTTTGGCGAGATTGTGAAGTGGTATGACGGTTACAGGTTTCATTATCAGGCCCAGCCGGTTATTAATCCTGTTTCTATAGGAAAGTGTCTTCAAAACAAAGATTTTGCCAATTACTGGGCAGAGACGGCTATGCCGACCTTTCTCGTTGACATCCTCAAGAAGAGGCCGCTCGATTTCTCATGCGTTGATATAGAGGAGCCTGAACTCGGTAACTATGAGCCGACAGACCCGAAGGGCGTTACACTTCTTTATCAGACTGGTTATCTTACTATCGATACTTTCCGTCAGCGCGGAGCTTCTCGGCGTTATACGCTTAGGCTTCCCAATCTGGAAGTTGAAAATTCCTTCCTTAGAGACATAGTTGGTGCGTATACGGGGCGCGATGTTTCATATACTTCCAGCTACGCTTTTAAGGCTGGAGATGCTCTTTACGAACATGATATTCCTAAGTTCTTAAAGGCTCTTAAGTCGTTTTTCACGGACATTCCTTACGATATGACCGACCGTCAGAACGAGCAAATGTGGCAGACGATTGTGTATGTGGTTTTGAGATCCATCGGCGTCAATGTGAACGGCGAAGTGAAGACGCACGATGGTCGCATTGATATGGTTATCGACCTTCCGAATGATATTTACATCGTTGAGTTCAAACTTGATAAGCCAGCCGCTGAGGCGATGGAGCAGATAAAGGGTAAGGAATATGCGGGTAAGTACGCGCTTTCGGGTAAACGCATTACTCTCATCGGCATTTCCTTCTCGTCAGAAAAACGCACCATAGTCGAAGAGCTGGCAGAGGTGTTGATATGATGACTTAACACCATATCAACATCCATGTGTATGTCCTTTCGTTTGCGGAAAAAACAAAATTATACAAAAGATTTTAGATAGTACAATGCGTTTTTTGTTTTTATGTCATAATTTACAAAATCAGTAGGGGGGGGTAAAATATTTTAAATATTGAGAGATTTTGTGTTGACTTATTAACTCATAATGTGATATCATCTTATTAATCCTTAAGCAAGGATTCTGTCCCGCCTATGGGATAGTAATGGTGATTTGATATTATTTTGTTAGTCATCAATCAAGGTTTTCATCTTGATTATAGGATGGTGTTAAAAGGAGAATGGTGCATTACGAAATGTAGATATTTACTTTTTGCGGTTTTTAACATTGCTTTTATTTCTCAAGCGGCACAATTTCAGCCTACAACGGGAGGAAATCTTGATAACTCTGATAATTGGAATACTCCTTCCGACAACTCTTTCGCAATAATGAAAGCTCAGAGCGCTCCTCTAACTATTTCATCTAGTCTTGCAACGCTCCCTAATCCTAAAGGCAATCTTTCATACCGTAATTGTGTCTACACCAACGAGTGGCCGAGCGGGTGGAAAATGTATGGAACAGGGACTTTTGAAATTCAATCGTCATCTTCGCTTTTGCAAAAATCAGGAACCTTATCGTTTGCTGGGGAGCAAAATAAAATTGGAGGGATATTTGATATTTCAGGTCAAGATAGCGTAGTTGAACTTGGTACTACAGAGGTTTCTGGCTCAATTAAAGTTTCTTCCTCTGCGACGTTCAAGCCAAATATGAACTTAACGATAAAAGACGGCGGTGCTCTTTCAATAGAAAATGCAAACTTGTATCATAATACTGGAGACTCAGGTCCTTTATACAGAATAAAACTTAATAGCGGAGGCGTATTATCAGCAACGAGCGCAACGATTACATTGCCTACAGGAAAGTCGGGAATTGAAATAATTGATAGTACCGCAGTTATTGACGGCTCAACATTATCTATCGGAAATAATGGAAGCGCTATCGGCGGAGACAGTGGAACAATTTTGTTTTGCGGGAATTCATCGACGATAGATCACCGTTTTACAATGGCAGGAGATGATTTTACTTTTTGTGTTTCTAATACAACGGTGAATTTTACACCAAAAACAGCGACGGATCTTTTTATTACGGGCACAGGTTCGTCTGATGAGGAATATGCAAAAAAACTTCGATTCTGCGGTGCTGCTCCGAGATTGACAATAGCTTCAAGCAATGGTTTTCACCTTCGTGGATCAAAAGGCGTTACTCTTCAATTTGATATCGGTAAGGATGGATTCCCAACGGATAAAGCAATCGTCGAGATTACAGAAGGAGGGTCTTTTAAGGGAGATAAACAAACGTGTCAATCATCGAAGATTCTTGTAAATGTTTTGCCAGGTTGCAAAGTTGGAGCGTACACGCTTTTGAAGGGAAAAAATGCAGCAACATTTTTGACGGGAGATAATAAGTGGATCGTTAATAACGATAGGGCTGTTATATCGGCAAAAGGAGATGATGAAGTTATAGTCACGATTAAGCCTATTGGCTTTGCGTTGATTATTCGTTAAGAGGGATAAGGTTTATGATTCTTAAGTTGTTTTTTCTTGTTGTGTTTTCCATCGCATTTATACACAATACTATAGCGTCTGTATCTAATGTGTTTGACCTTGTTATTTACGGCGGTACTTCTGCAGGGGTTTCTGCCGCAGTTCAAGCAAAACGTTCAGGGATAAATGCAATCCTCATTGCCCCAGAAGGGCGTATTGGTGGTCTTACCACAGGCGGGCTTGGACGTACAGATATTGGCAGCAAGGAAGCCTTTGGTGGTATTGCTCGCGAGTTTTATGCGGCGGTTGCCAAGTGGTATCGTAACCCACAAAACTGGACACGTGAAACGCGAGATGAATTTGCCGCGCGCATGAAGGCTGTTAATGATAAGCGTTTTGTACCACATGAAGATACGATGTGGTGTTTTGAGCCGAGCGTTGCTTTAAAAATACTTGAAGGATGGGAAAAACGCGATGGTCTTAAAATTGTTCGTGGCGAACGCCTTGATCGCTCTTCTGGTGGTGTAAAGAAAAAAGATGGGCGCATCTATTCTATCCGTATGGAGTCTGGTAAGGTATTTTCCGCAAAGATGTTTATTGACGCAACATACGAAGGGGACTTGATGGCCGCTTCGGGAGTTTCGTATGTCGTGGGGCGAGAATCAAATAGTGTTTACGGCGAGACGCTAAACGGAATTCAACGCAAAGAGGGAAGTCATAAATTGAAATCGGGGATTGATCCTTATGTCATTAAAGGGGATAAGTCAAGTGGTCTTCTTCCATGTGTTGAAGAAGATGTAGATTTGCCTGACGGCTCAGGAGATAATCGCGTGCAGGCATATTGTTACCGTATGTGTCTTACTGACGATCCTGATAACATGATTGCATTTTCAAAACCAGAAGGCTTCAATGAATTGGATTATGAACTTTTTTTCCGTAATTGCGAACAAGGAGACGTAAAGTATCACGCAAATTCAGGTCAAATGCCAAACCGCAAAACAGACACTAATAATGATGGCGGTTTTTCGACGGATTTTATTGGTCAAAGCAGTGCTTGGGCAGAGGCATCTTATGATGAAAGAGAAAAGATAGCACGTCGTCATTTGAAGTATCAGCAAGGTCTTATGTGGGTGTTGGCAAATCATCCCAGAACACCTCCTGCTATGAGGGAACGTTGGTCAAAGTATGGTCTTTGCAAAGATGAATTTACAGATGGTTATGGCGGGGGATGGCAGCGTCAGCTATATGTTCGCGAAGCACGGCGTATGGTTGGCGAATATGTAATGACGGAACATAATTGCCGTAAGAGAGTTGTTGCTCAGCGTCCAATCGCATTTGCCTCATATACAATGGATTCTCATCATTGTCGTCGCTATGTTGGAAAGGATGGTTTTGTTCATAACGAAGGAGATGTTCAAGATGCGACTCTTTTCCCTCGTTGGGTAAATGGTAAGGAACAGCCGTTTGTCGGGTTTGGGCCGTATGGCGTAGATTATGGGGCTATTATTCCGAAAAAAAGAGAGTGCGAAAACTTGCTTGTGCCAGTTTGTCTTTCTGCTTCACATATTTCCTACGGCTCAATAAGAATGGAGCCAATGTTTTTCTCTCTTGGACAATCAGCTGCTGTCGCTGCCGCGCTTGCTGTTGAAAAAGGAAATGCCGTACAAGATGTTGATTATGGCGATTTGCGAAAACGTCTTGTCGCTGCGGGACAAAAGGTCCCTGAAGCACCGCATGCAAAACATGAAGAGAGTAGTTTTGAATTGCGAAGTATAGGCAAGGTTAAGGTTGTTTACGATGAATTTGCAGAAGGCGATTCTGTAACTCGTTATGAATGTGAAAATGAAAAGACCGCTAAAATTCTTGCTTCCAAGCGCAAACTCGATCTCCTTGCTTTTGGTGATATACGAGAAGAAAAGGATGGCGTGCTTACATTAAATCGTGTCGGCAAGTGGGGCTTGTTAGTTAAAGGTAATGTCTTTATCGAATCTTTTTCAAAATCACGCCTTATGGGAGAAAGGCGTCCAAAGTCAGATGCGTCAATCAATGTAAATGCACATCCAAAGTGGCTTGATGGATTTGACCGCTACGGAGCAACGATGTGGGTTGGGGGCGGTGGAACCCCCATGGATGTTCCTGGTGATTTCGAATGGCTTTCCAATCTTGGACTTGGAATGTGTGTTTCTATTCCAGGCGGAGAAGAAGATGAGTTCGCTCCCGGAGAAATCGATTGGAGCCAATATGACTGGTATCAGGCAATGGCTCGAAAGTATAATTTGCCGTACCGACTTCTTACTCATGTAGGGCGTTACCCATGGAGTTGGAATATAGATCCTCTCCCACACGTCTTGCCTCATGATAAACGGTATTTTGGCATGCCGGCATTTTATTATGCGGATGTTCTGACTACTGGATCAATGAATGCTGGTGTTTTAGGTGTTCCGAGTGATAAATATCGTTTTGATGCCCGCCGGCAGCTTGCAGAACGTCTTGGTGGTGACGATTCGTTTTTAATGGGATACCACGTTTGTGAAGAGCTGACCTGCGGCACGATTAATTACCTTGCATTCTGCGCCAAGACTCCATCGGTAATTAAAGAATGGAAGAAAAGGGCTAAAGAAACACTTGGAATTGACGATCCCGGTTCAGTGCCGGTTCCAGAGGATTTTATACCATCTGATCCCAAGAAAGATATTGACCTTTTTGGTGAATGGGAAATTTCTGTTGATGGGAAAAAGACTTGGGTAAAGGGGATGAGTAACGACCCAATGCTAATGATGTATTCGCGTTCTTGGCACGTCAAGCCTCCAAAACGATACGAAGATGTTTGGCTTAGACGAACATTTGTGGTGAAGGATGTTAATGCTGCACGATATTTACATGTTGCTGTTGCCGCTTACAAAACAGTCTATGGTGCACCTCCCGATGTGACGGTGAATGGTATTAAATGTGAACGCCTGACAGGTGATTTTTCACGGTGTTATGATTTAGCGCCTGCTTTGAGAAAAGGTGAGAATGAGATTGTCGTCAATGCACATGGCGCATGTCTTCCAGGGTATGTATATCTTACGGCAAAACCGCTTGTCCTTTATCCCGATATGACAGAGGAATTAAATGCTAAATGGTTTAACGCAATTAATTTCGCTTCACATCTTCGCGTTAAGTATATAGAAGACAGAATAAAAGCATTTCGTCGCGTAGATAAAGTGCGTCCGCTTAAGATGATGGCCGTTAAGGAAGCACAGGATGAGGCATTGGATCTTTGTTTAAAGTACGGTGCTTATTTTCATGACACTGGCGCGGCGGGCGGCTTTTGGTGTCCGTTTACTGGAGCTCGGCTTTCTAAAGCGCATGGTTTGCCGTGGAGTTGCGAGCAGGGCGGTCCACCAAGAACAGTAGAGAGGATGCGTCAAGCTGTATCGTATTATCTTCAATATGGAAATGATGCGGCAGATCTTGTTTTTGCGATTGGAGATTATCGTACAAAAAATCCCGAAGTCGCGCAGTGGTGTACGGATAATATTGAATTGATACGGGCTATTGGGCAGCTTCGCCTTCCACAGCCGAAAATTGCAGTATTGCGTTCTTCTCGCAATTTTCGTCTTGGGTTTTCTCGGGATATGCTCAATTACGATGTGGGGCGCGGCTTTTTACAGGCTTACGGTCATGAATTCGTATACGTTGAAATTCCTGACTTGTATCGCGAAAGTTTTATTCAGCGCTATCCGGTTATAATTGATTGCGCAACGCGAGTAATGACACTTGAAGACGCGAAGGCTATTAAACGTTATGTGGAAGCAGGAGGAACTTTTATCGCATTTCCCGTTACCGGTCTTAATTTGCCTGAGCGTAAGAATGCAAGACCTCTTGAAGAGGCATTTGGAATATCTTTTGGCAAAGAAAAGGTTTTCAGTCGTAATTTCGGCAAGGGGCGGATAGTTCGCTTTGGTGATTGGTCTCCAATAAAGATGAGCGATGTCAATGGAGCGTTCGTCCAAGACGGAAATGTCACTTCGCCGATCATTCGTGTTTTGATAGAAGCGGGAGTTGAATCTATAATTGAGAATTTTGCACCTCGCCTTTGGGGCTCGCATAGAGAGTCAAAGAACGGGGTTTATGACGTGCTGCTTTCGACGCGTATGGAAAAAGATGGTCCTAATGTCAAGCCAACTGTTGTTGGGCGTTCTGGCTTATTGCTTCCTGGGCGAGGGTGGATAGCGACCGTCCCTCAAAATTATGTGCCGATGCAGACGGTTATGGCGAAGGTGCCGCGGCTTGATGTGGCTCATTCTGGTGTTTACTGGATAAAGGCATTGTCGGAGATATGGCGTCCGCTTGAAGAGTTTCGCGAATATGATACGACTGTTGTTAAAAAAGATTCAGATGTTGTTGTGTTGAGGGATGGATGGACTCCATGTGCACCAGGATTCTTTGGGGCGATCGGCTACCCTGAGGATGCTAAGGTTGAATTTAAACTTTCTACTATGGTGCCTGACTCATGGAAGGATGACGAGGTTGATCTCGTGATGCATTGCGGTTTTGTCATGCGTGGTCTTTCGCCTTACGGAACTGTTAAAGTTAATGGTATGGGCGTACCTGGGTATTCTCCTTTTAAGGGATTCCGTCAAGGTGGGCAATTCTCATATGACGTTACGGGGCTTGCTCGTAAAAATGGCGGTCGTCTTAATATTTCCGTTGAAATTGACGGCTCCAAATCAAAAGAATTTCCTAAGTTGGGCGGTAGGCCAAATGGCGCTGGCGTAACGTTTGCTTTACATCGCCGCCGTAAAGCGATAGCGAGAATGCCGCTTGAAAATTGGCTTTCGTGCATGAATTATGGCGATACAACGCCTGTTAAGGTTGGCGAAAGAGTGATGCATCGGTATTTTGAAACACGATTTTCTCTTCCATCTTCAGCAAAAGGGCGGCGTGTGTTTCTTTCGTCTTCTACGCCATTACGCGGCATAATGATTAATGGACATGTTTTAAACGCGCCAGATCTCGTTCGCGAAATTGAAGTAACAAAGCTCTTGAATGAGAATGACACAAACTTGCTTCGCTGGGTGGACGGCACACTTCATGGTATTTCATCTGATATGATAGATAAACCAACTGACCGTCCGCTTGGTAGAATGGAATTGTTGTTTAAGTAATTTCGTTCGCCCCTTGATGGCTCATGGCTAATTTTCACAATGTCTTCCATCTTGATAAAACTCCTTTCCTAGGTGTCCCATTATATATTGCACTTTTCGTTGAAAATAAAAGAATAAACGAGTGCTGAAAAAATGGTAAAATACTATCAATGTTATTGTAAGGAAAAAGTAAATGATGAAAAGTGAAAATAGAATAGTCTTTCTCGATTACCTTCGTGTGATTGCCTGTTTTATGGTAATGGTTATTCATGCGTGTGAGCCTTTTTATCTCGGCGGAGAAGAAGGGACGTATATTAAAAATACGGGAGACGCATTTTGGGTTACCCTCGTTGAGTGCCTGTGCCGTGTGTGCGTACCGCTTTTTGTAATGGCGTCAAGCTATCTCCTTTTTCCGGTAGAGAAAACGATGGGGGAATTTCTTCCTCGCCGCTTTTTGCGCGTGTCGATTCCCTGCGCGTTTTGGATGTTCATTTACGTGTGCGTGTATGGGGGGGAATGGGGTAAGACAGTCTTTAATTTTCCTGACGCAGCCGGGCACCTTTGGTTTGTTCCGATGCTTCTCGGGCTTTATTTGCTCATGCCGATCTTGTCTCCTTGGGCAGAAAAGGCAAAAGAAAAAGAAGTTCGTTTTCTTTTGTTCCTTTGGCTTCTTACAACACTCTTCCCATTCTTGCGCAGGCTATGGAGCGCGCTTTATGGAGCTCCGGCGTTTGGTGCTGTTCCGTATCTCTATGGTGAATGTCCGTGGAATATGTTTGGCACTTTCCATTATGTAAGCGGATTTATCGGATACGTTTTACTTGGTTTTTGGTTTAGAAAATTCGCCCCTCAAATGACATGGGGAAAAACAATTTCAATTGCCGCTCCGTTGTGGATTGCAGGAATATCAATTATCGGCTGCGGATTTTTCTTCCGTATACCAAAAACATTTCCGTTTTCAGCGCCTTATGCGTTCGCGGTAGATTTGGAGATGAGCATCGAATATTGTTCAACAGGCGTTGCTCTTGCGACGATTGGAGCGTTTATGGTTATACGTAAATTTACAGCCGATGGTGCATTTTACCGTTATTTCATATCGCCGTTTGCAAAGGCAAGTTACGGCACGTATCTTATCCACATGTTTGTGCTCCTTACGGTTTTCGACAAGGTAAAAGAGTTTTGTTCAACTCCATGTACGATACTTGTTACGGCAATGACAACTTTTATCGTCTCGTCGCTTGTCAGCTTGATTCTTGGCCGCATTCCTAAAATCGGTCGTTGGATAATGGGATAGGGCGGCACGAAAAAAAAGTGAAAATTAGAATTGCCTAACACTTGGTTAATATGAGATAATGTGTTTATTCAATTTAACCCAATAATAAGGAGATAAAAAAATGGCACATAAGATTGATTCAGAAAAGTGCGTTGGCTGTGGTGCTTGCGCAGCAAGTTGTCCAGTTGAAGCAATTAAGGAAGTTGATGGCAAAATGGCTATCGATGCAGCAACTTGTGTTGATTGCGGTGGCTGTGCAGCATCTTGCCCAGTTGAAGCAATTTCCGCTTCCTAATCTCAAGGAAAACTTTTCTATTAACAAAAGACTTCGTTTTCGGAGTCTTTTGTTTTTTTCAAACTTAGTGATTGACTAAAAACCGTAGATATTGTATTATTTTTTCATTGCAGATTTTAGAAATTAAAAAAGGAGTAGAAATGAAAGTTATTAAACGTGGTCTTTTGGCTTGTGCTGTTGCAGCATTGGCACTTCAACCTGTTCTTGCAGAAGAGGCAGAAGCAACGGAATACACAGGCGCGCCAGATCCTAAGTCGTATGGTTATACCGTTCTCGGTGTCGGTATTGCAACTCCATTCACTCTTCCATGGGGATGGGATTGGGATGTGTTCGGTATTGATGCAAATCTTTTGTACAGCGATGTAAATAAGATGTACGGTCTTGAATTTGGCGGTATCGGTAATGTTGCTCGTCTTGATATGTATGGTATTCAGGCGGCTTTGGCATTCAACTATGCAAACCGCAATGCCGTAGGTGCCCAAGTCGGTCTCGTCAATATGTGCAACCGCACAACTTACGGTTTGACATTTGATGCTGTTGGTATCAACCGTGAATTTGTCGGTGTTCAAGCAGACTTGCTCGGTTCTATCACAGACAACAACCTTTACGGTCTTTCTGTCGCAGGTCTTACGAGCGCAGTTCGTGAAGACATGTGGGGCTGGCAAATCGCTTTGGGCGCAACTTTCGCCCGTCGTGTTCATGGTTTCCAGACGGCAATCTGCCTTAATATGACCCAAGAACTTCGCGGTGCGCAGCTCGGTCTCGTAAACTATGCAGGCAGCTGCTCTGCAGGTTTCCAGGTTGGTCTCGTCAACCTCATCTTGGATAATCAAATCCCATTCCTTCCAATCTTCAACTGCTATTTCTAAGATTGGGAGAAATAGAAAAAACAACGGAATGGCGAATACCATTCCGTTGTTTTTTTTGGTAAAATATATACAATAAAAAACAGAAGAAAAAAGCAGGAGAATAATTATGTCATCAATAGATACGCTTTTAGCGATTTCCCCGTTGGACGGCCGTTACTCTTCAAAGGTTTCGGAATTTGGAGAAGTGTTTTCTGAATACGGTCTTGTAAAGCGTCGCATTGCGGTGGAGTGTGCTTGGCTTGCGGCATTGTGCAGTAACGCAGAAATCCCTGAAGCGGCTTCTCTTACTGAAGAAGAATCAAAAATCTTGGGTGATATCGCAGAGAAGTTTTCTGTTGAAGACGCTTCACGCGTAAAAGAAATTGAACGCACCACAAACCACGACGTCAAGGCCGTTGAATATTTTATCAAGGAAAAAATCAAAGGCACGTCTCTTGAGTCTCGTGGTGAATTTGTACACTTTGCCTGCACGAGTGAAGACATTAACAACATGTCTCATGCGTTGATGTTGCGTGATGGGTTGAAGATTCTCCGTGCAAGTCAAGATGAATTGACAAATGCCATTGCAGCGTTGGCTCACGAATTTGCAGACCTTCCCATGCTTGCGCATACGCATGGTCAGCCGGCATCTCCCACTACGATGGGTAAGGAACTTGCCGTAGTTGTCGCCCGTTTGCGCCGTCAGGCCGATGAAATCGACCGTATCGTATTGCCGGCAAAGATGAACGGTGCCGTAGGCAATTTCAATGCGCACCTTTCGGCTTATCCTGATGTTGACTGGGAAGCTCTTTCCCGTGGTGTTATTGAAGGATTTAATCTTCGCCAGAACCGTTTGACTATCCAAATCGAGCCGCACGACGGAATGGCAGAACTTTTTGATGCGATTGAACGTTGGAATACCATTTTGATGGATTTCGACCGCGATGTATGGACGTACATCTCTATGGGATATTTCCGTCAAAAAACAATCAAGGGCGAAATCGGCTCTTCCACAATGCCGCATAAGGTAAATCCGATTGACTTTGAAAATTCCGAAGGAAATATCGGCTTAGCTAATGCAGTGTTCTCGCATCTCGCACGCAAACTTCCTGTTTCGAGAATGCAGCGCGACTTGACGGATTCTACCGTCCTTCGCAATATGGGCGTTGCATTTGCTTATTCTCTCGTTGCAATAAAATCAACGATTAAGGGTATCAGCAAGTTGCAAATCAATGCCGAGCGCCTTGCAGAAGATCTTGACCGCAATTGGGAAGTTCTTGCTGAACCAATTCAGACAGTTATGCGTAAGGTGGGAATGGAAAATCCTTATGAACGCCTTAAAGAACTTACGCGCGGCCGCCGTGTTAACGCTGAAATCATGAAAGAATTCGTTTCAGGGTTGGAGTTGCCGGAAGCAGATAAAAAACGTTTAATGGAACTTACACCTGCCCTTTACGTAGGTAAAGCGGCGGAACTTGCGAAAATCGTTTAATGAGCGGAGTTTCACAAGGTACTATCGAAGAAATTAAGTCCCGCATTGATTTGGTGGACTTGATTTCTTCGTATGGTATTCAAGTGAAAAGAGCGGGCACGTCAAATGTCGCGTGTTGTCCGTTTCATCATGAAAAGACGCCGAGTTTTCACATTAATGCCGACAAGGGTTTTTACCATTGTTTCGGATGTGGCGAGAATGGTGACGTAATAAAATTCGTTCAGAAACATGAAGGCCTCGACTTCATGGATGCTATAAAGAAGTTGGCCTCTCAATGTGGCATTCAAATCGAGGAATCGGATACAAAAGAATCTTCACTTCGAAAGAGAATGTATGCTCTCCATGCGGGGCTGTCGCAATTTTTCAATCGATGCCTTTTGCAAAGCGAAGAAGCTTTTAAAGCCCGTTCATACATAAAGTCGCGTAAATTATCTGATGAAATCGTCCAGAAGTTTGCAATAGGTTACGTTCCAATAAATTCAGAGGCGATCTTAACTTGGGCGAAGGCTAAAGGTTTTACCCCGAAAGAGTTGGAAGAAAGCGGTATTTTGTTGCCGCCAAAGCGAATAGGGGATGGTTATTACAACCGCTTCGGCGGCAGACTTATTTTTACGATCAATGATCGCACGGGTAGACCCATAGCGTTTTCCGCGCGTATTTTGGATAACAATAAGAACGTTGCAAAATACGTCAACTCGCCTGAAACGGCAATTTTTAAAAAGTCGTCTGTGTTGTTTGCGTTGGATAAAGCGGCAATGTCTATTACGAAATCGCCGCAACGCCAGGCGATTATCTGCGAAGGGCAAATCGACGTTATTCGTTGTCACGCAAGCGGTTTTACACAAGCCGTAGCAAGTCAGGGAACCGCGTTCACTCAAGGCCATGTAAATTTGTTGAAGCGTTCTTGCGATTCGGTAGTTCTCGTTTTTGATGCCGACAATGCAGGGCGTAAAGCCGCGATAAAAACGGGCGGACTTTTTTTGGCGGCAGGAATTCCCGTTCGTGTCGCGACGCTGCCAGGAGGGGAAGATCCCGATTCGCTCCTGTCGGGGAAAGGCCCTGAAGCATTTCAAAAATGTCTTGATGAAGCAGAGACGATCGTTGAATTTCAAGTACGCGTGATGCTTGAAGCGGAAAAGAATCCGAAGTCAATTGACGCGGTAAGCAAAGTTTCTCGTGCCGTAATCGAGCTTTTGATGCAGTGTGATGTTTCTGTCGTAAGAGCAAAACTGTTGGCTGATGCCGCTCGTTTATTAGGAGTTCCCGAACAGGCGTTGCAGGACGACTTTGCCAAGGCTCAAGAAAATGCAAAATATGCCATCCAGCGAAATAAGATCGTAAAGGAAGAAGAAGCAGATAAAGAGTTGGTTGAAGAGGATGGCGCTTCGAAAGTCGTTTGGAAGGACGCTAAAAAAGCATTGCCTCCAAGTTCAATGGAAATGGAATTGTGTAAATTGCTGGCAGAAAATGAAGGTAATAAAACACTTGCCGAAATGTTGACACGTTTTGCTCCGAGCGAAATTTTTTCACATGAATTCACGAAACGCTTCGTTTCTCTTTGGTGTTCAAGTGTGTTAAATCAGGATGATTCATTTAATACATTTCCAATGCAATGCTCTGAAGAAGAAATGAACTGGTTTAACGTGATAATTCAATCGGAAAGCATTTCTTTTTCCGAGTTGACACCAGAGCGCATTTTGCAGGACTTGTTGCGTCGCTTGTGGTCTAGCGTATTGCGAAATCGTCAAAATATGTTGCCGGCGGAATCAAACGAGGAAAATGACAAATTGCGTTTGACGTATTCGGTGCTCGCCCGCCGCTTGGAGCGCGGGGCATGGAGCGTCGCTTCAAAGTTGATGTCGCTTGATGCGTTAAAAATATAAAAAGGAAGGAGGACGAAATGGTTGAAAGCGCGTTTTTTCAAGATTTGGCGGTATTGACAGCTATTGTAGGTGTCGTTTCTGTAATTTTTTCAAAGATAAAATTTCCTAAGGTTATCGGTTATTTGCTCGCTGGCGTTTTGATGAGCAGGCATACATGGGGTGGAAGTTTCTTCGTCGACGAGCAATCGATATCGACAATTGGTCAATTGGGTGTTCTCTTTTTGATGTTTACATTGGGTCTTGAATTTAGTTCAAGAGAAATGAAAAAAGTAAAACACGTATCAATTCCTACGGCTATCTTCGATGCGGTGATGATGATTTGGTTAGGATATACGTTTGCGCACGAATTTTTAAAATGGGATCATATCCCGAGTCTTTTCTTAGGCGCGGCGATATGCGACTCGGCGACGACGCTTTTGGCAAAAACGATTGAAGAGATGCGTTGGACTTCCCGTCCGTTCGTGAATTATATTTTTGGAACGACTATTTTCGAGGATATCCTGTGTGTGGGCGTATTGGCGTTCGTTACCGGGGTTGCGACGGGAAAAGGGATGTCTTTTGGATCGGCCGTACAATCGTTTGGGGAATTGACGGTGTTTTTCACGGGAGTGATTGTTTTCGGGCTTGCCATGGTTCCGAGATTTTTAAACAAGGTTGCAAAATTTGACGACGAAACGCTTCTGCTTACATTGCTCGGTTTTTGTTTTCTTATAAGCTACATTGCCTTTAAGCTTAATTTTTCATTGGCCCTTGGCGCCTTTTTGGTGGGGATATTGGGAGCGTCTTCTGAAGCTCGCTCGCGAATCAACCGTTTGGTTGCTCCTCTACGTAACTTTTTTGCAGCAATATTTTTTGTGTCCGTTGGCGTTCTTGTAAACCCCAGCGCTTGCTGGGAATATAAGGGTGTTATTTTGTCTCTCGTTATGATTGTCATCTTTGGTAAAGGGTTTAATTGTTTCTTCATGTCGTTATTGACGGGGCAAAAGGTGAAAGATTCGGTGCAAACAGGTTTTGGGTTGGCTCAAATTGGAGAATTTGCATATATGGTGGCTCTTTTGTATATGACAATTATGCACGACGCAGGCCATCCAATGTATCAAATCGTTGTTGCCGTTTCTCTTATAACGACGTGTCTTAATCCAATAATGCTGAAGATTTCCGATCCTGTGGGAAGTTTTGTCGAATCTAAAATGCCTGAACTCGTGCGAACATGGCTTTCGGCGTATGCCGATTGGCTTAATAAATTTAGAAGGGCGAGAGTTCCGAACCGTTTGCAGCGCCACATGCGTGTGCGTTTTATGTGGATTATCGTTATTTGGATATTGAATATTTGTGTTGCCGTTGGCTCGACGATGTTATCTAATTTGGATTATTCGAATTTTTCGATGTTTTTTAATACTCACAAAAAATTTGTATTTTGCATAATCACCCTTCTCTTTTGCATCGGTATGATGACGTCACCTCTTACGATGCTTGCAAGGTCTTTGGGGCGTGATTTTTCGCTTGTGATTATTCGCCGCCGCGCAGTAAAGAAGTGGCAGGAAAACGTCAGAATGATTGTCACGTGGTTTGTCATGCTCGTTATCTATATGATTTCATTGGCGCAAATTCTTATGTTCATGGTAAATTTGCTGCCGGATTCGCCCGTTACAAAACTTATACTCATTACATTCTTCGTCGTTATTGCGATTATTTACATGATATATTTTAAAGATTCCGCACGAAAAGCAGGTCACGGTTTTAGAGAAGCGATGAATGCCGAAAGACGTGCGTTGCGCCAGCAGCATAAAGAGCAGGCGATTCTTGCTGTACCGGATGATTTTCACACGAATATCACTTTGCAGGAAAAGGCTAATGCGATTGGAAAAACGATTCAATCTCTCAACATCCGCGCCCGTACAGGAGCGAGTATTATATGCGTTGAAAGAAGCGGTGAAAAACACCGTAATCCAGGGGCTGATTGGTGCTTTAAAAAGGGTGATGTCGTAACGGCAATCGGGGATCCTTCTCAAATGGAATCGCTCAAGATTTTGCTCCGTTAATACTTCTAAAACGCCTCCAAAAACGCCTCTTGAATCTCACATTTTTTATGGATTTTTTTTCAGAAAAATGGTAGAATATCAGTATATAAAAACAACATAAAATTAGAGAGACTTTTAAATGGCAGACGATACAAAAATTGAAGAATCTGATATTGAAAAAACCGAAGATTCTGCAGAAGAAAGTTTTGGGGCTACCACGGCTATTCTTGAAGATGTGGACATTGAAGAAACTATGTCCAGAGACTATATCGATTATTCGATGTCGGTCATTATCGGGCGCGCGCTTCCTGATGTGCGTGACGGCTTGAAGCCGGTTCACAGGCGTTGCCTTTTCTCAATGTACAAGAACAACAATACCTATAGTACAAAGCACATGAAGAGTGCCCGTATCGTAGGTGACGTTATCGGTAAGTACCACCCTCACGGGGACAGTGCCGTTTACGAAACTATAGTGCGTATGGCTCAGCCGTTTTCGCTTCGCGTTCCTCTTGTCGACGGTCATGGTAACTTTGGTTCAATCGACGGTGATAAAGCAGCTGCAATGCGTTATACCGAAGTCCGTATGCAAAAGATCACGGAAGAGCTTCTTGCTGACCTTGAAAAGGACACGGTCGATATGGTGTCCAACTTCGACGAAACGTTGAAAGAACCTTCCGTTCTTCCTGCAAAGCTTCCAAACCTGCTTTTGAACGGATCTTCCGGTATCGCCGTCGGTATGGCTACGAACATTCCTCCGCACAACCTCAACGAGCTTTGCGACGGTATCACGTACTACATCGACAATCGCGATTGTTCTGTTGATGATTTGATGCAGTTTGTCAAAGGCCCTGATTTCCCTACGGGTGGTATGGTTTGCGGCCACAACGGAATCGCCGCCATGTACAAGCGCGGGCGCGGGCAGCTTTGTGTTCGCGGACGAGCTGAAATCGTCCAGCAAAAGAACGGGCGTGAGCAGATTCTCATCACTGAAATACCGTATGCCGTAAATAAGGCGGAAATGCTCAAGCACATGGTGCAATTGGTCAAGGACAAAGTCATCGAAGGTATTTCCGATGTCCGTGACGAATCTTCTGAAGATATCCGCATCATAATCGATCTTAAACGCGATGCCGTCGGGCAGATTGTTCTTAATCATCTTTACCGCCACACGGAGCTTGAATCGACTTTCGGCGCAATCATGCTCGCAATCGATCAAGGCCGCCCGAAGATTTTGAATCTCAAGGATTTCTTCCGCTGCTATGTGAATCATCGCGTTGAAGTAATTACCCGCCGCACGAAGTTCTTGCTTGCCAAAGCGGAAGCGCGCAAGCATATTGTGGACGGATTGCTCGTCGCTATTTCCCATCTTGACGATGTCGTTAAAATTATCCGCTCGTCAAAGAACCGCGAAGAAGCCCGCGACCGCTTGGTGGAAGCATATCAATTTACTGCTGCTCAAGTAAATGCAATTCTTGAAATGCGTCTTTATCAGTTGACGGGGCTCGAACGTGAAAAGCTTGAAGCGGAACTTGCCGATCTCCTTGCTGAAATTGCAGATTACAAGTCAATCCTTTCCGATGCCGGACGTATTTATTCGATGATCAAGGAAGACCTCGCTTTAATCAAAGAGCGTTTCGCCTCCAAGAAGGACGGCGCTCGTCGTACGGAAATAACGATCGATGAAAATGAAGTCTCTCTCAAGGATCTTATCGCCGACGAACCATGCGTCATTACGCTTTCAAATCGCGGCTATGTCAAGCGTGTTCCTCTTACCGAATACAAAGAACAAAAGCGTGGCGGTCACGGAGTGAAAGGCGCTCAGATTAAAGATGAAGATTTCCTCCGTCTCGTATTTGTCGCAGAAACACACGACTCGCTCATGTTCTTTACGAATACGGGAAGATTGTTCCTCAAGGATGCATACCAGATTCCTGAGGCTTTGCGTACGAGCTTTGGCAAGCCTTTAGTCAACTTCCTCAATCTTCAAGAGGGCGAACAGGTGTTGCAGCTTTTGCCTATCCGCAGCTTTGAAGGCGATATCGATGTCATGTTTGCCACGAAGAACGGTACCGTTAAAAAGACGCTTCTCGGGGATTACAAGAACGTCAACCGTAACGGTATTCGCGCCATCAACATTGAAGAGGGCGATGAACTTGTTGAGGTTCGTCTCGTAAAGCCTGATGAAGACGTAATGATGATTACGAGAAACGGTTATGGCCTTCGCTTCAAGTCAAGTGAAGTCCGCCGTATGGGTCGTACTTCAACAGGTGTCCGAGGCTTCAAGCTTCGCGAAGGCGACGAAGTATGTTCGCTCGATACGGTTGATAATTCAAAGACTTTGTTTATCACAACGGAAAACGGATACGGCAAGCGTACTGAGTTCTCTCAATATGAGCCTCATCACCGTGGCGGCTTAGGTGTCGTTGCAATCAAGGGGGCCGACCGTAACGGTAAGGTTGTTGCAGCTCATGC
>JAGCMU010000058.1 GCA_017646325.1 Kiritimatiellia bacterium | reverse complement strand
TTTTCGGCGGTCGCGGGGCGACCGCCCTACCATTCGTCACATCGGGTTAAGTCACTATATCACTTTTTTGTGTAGCCCACGAAAGTGGGCGTTTTTGTGTCGGCACGAAGTGCCGTTTTGTGTCTAACGAGGCGGCACAACCGAAGGAGGGAAGCTTACCGAGAAGCGGCGATGATGCATATCCTCAAGTGGAGTGCCATGGCGTCTCCCCTCAAAATTATATTTCGCTTCTTATGAAGGGTGGCGAGATGTAAAAGTGTTTTTCATGTTAAGAAAAGAGAATTCCATTGGAATATTTGAAAAAAACTTTTTGTGATTGATAAAAGAGTAATTTTTTGATATAATCGTTTCTTAATTTTCTGGCACAGGAGGATCGGGTGATTGTCTATGTGCGGAAGCGAATGGTGTTTAAAGCCTTCTATCCAGGGCTTTACATCAAAGCGGATTAACTAAAATATGCAGAAGAAACTGCATTTAAGTTGAAAGGATAAAAATATGGATATGCCAACATCAGCCCTTACGGGTCTTACCCTTAAGGATTTATTCGACGCCGGTCTTCACTTTGGTCACCAGACCAAGCGTTGGAACCCAAAGATGAAATCTTACATCTTTGACAAGCGCAATGGAATTCACATCATCGATCTTACCCAAACGGTCACAATGATCGACGAAGCTGCAGAATTCATCAAGAACGTTATTTTTGACGGCAAGAAGGTCCTCTTCGTCGCAACGAAGAAGCAGGCTCAGGAAATCGTCCGTGAAGCAGCTGAAGATTGTGCGCAATGCTACGTTACCGAACGTTGGCTCGGTGGTACTCTCACGAACAATCAGACGATTCGTGGCAGCATCAAGCGTATGAAGCAGCTTCAGGTTATCAGCAACAAGAATAACGGCGTTCTTTCTGTTCACAAGCAGGAAAACTCTGTTCTCCGCCGCGAACTCAACAAGCTTGAAAAGAACCTCACGGGTATTGCAGAAATGGAACGTCAGCCAGGTGCTGTATTCGTAGTTGACGTAGTTCGTGAACAGAACGCAGTCAAGGAAGCTGTCCGTCTCGGCATTCCAGTAATCGCAATTACCGATACGAACGCAGATCCGGATCCAATCGACTATGTCATCCCAGGTAACGATGATTCCATCCGTGGTATCGAATTGCTCGTCGGCGCATTTGCTAAGATCATCAAGCAGGCTGATGCAGAATATTCCGCAAAGGTTGCAGCTGAACGCCAGCAGCGTGAAGCAGACAACAAGAAGCGCGATGAAGAAAAGAAGTCTGCTCGTAAGGAAAAGGCTGCTGAAGCAGGCAGCAAGCCACGCGCATCTGCAAAGAAGGGTGGCGTAAATCCTAACATCAAGTCTGTAGCAAAGGCTGCTAAGGAAAAGGCAGAAAAGAAGGCTAAGGAAGAACTTACGGCAAAGCAGCAAAAAGAAGTAACTGCCGCTGAAGCTGAAGTCAAGGCCGCTACTCCTGCCGCAGAATAATTGAAGTCATAAAGTAAAGGAATTTTTATCATGGCAGTTAACATTCAACAAATCAAGGACCTCCGTGAGGCTACAAATGCCGGTATGGGCGCTTGCAAGGAAGCTCTCATCGCTACTAACGGAAACATGGAAGAAGCTATCAAGTATCTTCGTGAAAAAGGTCTTGCGGTTCAAGCAAAGCGTGTTGACAAGGAATCTAAGCAGGGTATGATCGGTCTTGCTTCTGCAGCAGACGGTTCAGCTCTTGCTCTTGCAGAAATCAACTGCGAAACCGATTTCGTTGCAAACACAGACGGTTTCAAGGATTTTGTCAAGAATGCTTCCAATGTTGCTCTTGAAGGCAAAGACATCGCAGCAACGCTTGAAGACGAATACAAGATGCTCCTCGTAAAGACTGGCGAAAACGTAAAGATTCGCCGTACTGAACGTTATGTTCTCGAAGGTACTGGTCTTCTTTCCGGCTATATCCACATGGGCGGCAAGATTGGTGTTCTCGTTGAGCTCGCTTGCGCTAAGGCGGAAACAGCAGCTTCTCAAGAAGCTATCGATCTTGCTCACATGCTCTGCCTCCACATTGCAGCTAACGCTCCAAAGTACATTGCAGCTGGCGAAATTCCACAGTCTGAAATCGACGAAGAACTCGAAGTCAAGCTCAATGCTCTCAAGGAACAAAAGGGCAAGCTCCCTCCAGAACAGGCTCTTGAAGGCATCAAGAAGGGTATGGTCAACAAGTTCGCATCTCAAATCTGCTTGTTGAAGCAGAACTATGTTGCTGACGACAAGCAAACGGTTGAAGCAGTTATTGCTGCAGTTGCAAAGCAGATGGGTGACGAAATCACCGTTAAGCGTTTTGCACGTCTTCAGCTCGGTGCTTAATAAAAAGAGGTGATGCATGAGCGTCTCAATTAAAGAGCGTGCGGCCTTGCAGGATGCAAGACGTGTTGTTGTGAAGGTTGGGACGCATGCAATCGCTAAAGCGACGGGGAGGCCGGATTATGCGGCCCTCCGTCGTCTTGTTTCTCAAATCGCCGAATTGCGCGAATCGGGATTTGAAGTTGTATTCGTCTCGTCTGGCGCCGTTGCCGCAGGAGTTGAAGCCTTGGGGCTTTCCGCTCGTCCCAAGCAGGTCAACGATGTTCAAATGTGCGCGGCTGTAGGTCAGGCGCGCTTTATTTACGAATACGAAAAATTGTTTGCGGCAAAAGGTATTCAAATCGGTCAGGTTTTATTGACGCATGCCGATTTTGACGACACCCGCCGCGCTGTTAATTTGCGCCGCAGTCTTGACAGGCTGATGAAGGCGGGAATTATTCCCGTCGTAAATGAAAATGATTTCGTCGCCGACGATGAACTTAAAGGTTTGACTTTTGGCGATAACGATTGGCTCGCATCTTTAATTGCAAAATTGATCCATGCAGATGCTTTGATTCTCCTCACTACGGTGGATGGCCTTCTTGACGGTGAAGGGAAAAGAGTTTCGTCCTTTACGAAAATTAAAGACGCATTGAAACTTGTGAGAGAAGGGCAAAAGGGTTCTCTTTCAAAGGGTGGAATGGATTCTAAACTCAAAGCCACAAAAAATGCGGCATCCGCCGGCATAAATGTGATCATTGCGAATGGCCGCAAGAAAGTTCTTCAGGGAATTATGAGCGGGCGCGATGTCGGCACATTCTTCCCCGGTACGGTTGTTTAAATTGAAAATGGGAATGGTGCTTTACAATGGGGCCGAATGTAAAGATTGAGAAAGTTTCTTCGTGGACGGCATCGGAAAGCACTCCGAAAGTAGATATTTCCTTTATCCCCCCGATGGAAAGGCGCCGGTTGACGGCGATAGAGAAAATCGTTCTCTCTGTTGTGAAGCCAATATATCCTGTCGGAGAAAATATTCCGGTTGTTTTTGCGTCGTGCTGGGGAGAAATCGGTACGACTTTAAAATTGATGCAGCAATTTTTTTCTGAAAAAGAAATGTCGCCTGCCGGCTTTGCCGTATCTGTTCACAATGCCGCAGCAGGTTGTCTTTCATTGCGTGAAAAAAACACGGCGCCCTATACGGCGATTTCCGCAGGAATTTCCACGACATTGCGCTGCGGGTTTTTAGAAGCTTTGGCGATGCGTACTCGAGTGCTTTTTGTTTATGCAGAAGAAGCAACGCCAGAAATGTATAAGCCGCACTTCCCCGATGTCCAATGCGGAAAGGGCGTTGCCGTATTGATGGATTCTTCTATGTTTGACGGCAATATACCAGATGAAAAGCTTGATGATTTTGACGAGTTTGTAAAATGGGCCCAAGCCGGATTGTAATGTAATGCGTTTTTTGTTGCGTATATTGCGTGGAATCGTCGTTTCTTTCTTTTTTGCCGTATACGGTATAGGTGGGCTTGTTTTAGGATTTGGGTTGATTCCCGTATTGGCGTTATTAGGCGAAAAATC
This sequence comes from Kiritimatiellia bacterium, assembly GCA_017646325.1. GTDB lineage: Bacteria > Verrucomicrobiota > Kiritimatiellia > RFP12 > UBA1067 > RGIG9934. The sequence continues at coordinate 19,120 of JAGCMU010000058.1, read as the reverse complement.
GCGTTTTTTCATGCGCCGCGCCGTTCAAATGATTTATGTCGTTTTCGTTTGGATGCTAGAAGTTACGGGGATGATCAGAATAAAAATTTCAAAAAAGGATCGAAAAAAAATCTCCGCCTGTCAAGGGTGTGTTGTTGTCGCAAACCATCCTACTCTCATCGACATCGTACTTTTGATGTCGATCTTGCCCGACAGCACGGGGCTCGCGAAAATGGAAGCGGGGAAGAATTTCTTTTATTCTCGTGTAGTTTCGTCGGTCTTCATTCCTAATACGGATGTCGAGAAAACGTTGAAGGACGCAAAGCAAACACTTGACGATAGCGTTAATTTGATAGTGTTTCCTCAAGGCACTCGCACTCAATTAAACGAAAAAAGGAAATTTCACCGAGGTGCCGCACAGATGGCTTTGCGGTCAAAAAAGGATGTTGTTGTGCTTGCAATCGTCCCCCGTATCCCGTTCTTGGGCAAGAAACAGCTGTGGTGTGATGTTGGAGACAGGACAATTGAAATAGAAATAAAATTTATCCGCACCATCAAAACAAGCTCGCAAGACACAAGTCGCGCCGCCGCTGAAAAGGTGACAAAAAATATAGAAAAATCCCTGTCTTTTTTATCGAAAAACGAGGGTTAATTTTTTTTAAAAATTATATCCCCATACATGCGATAAGATGTTATAATTTTCTAATGTTTTTTGGGTGTTCCAAATAACATTTTCTTGAAACAAAAAAACAAAGAAAGATCATATATAGAAATGAAGAAAAACATTAAATTCGTGGCAGGCTTAGTCCTCGCTCTTGCTGTATTGGCTGGTTGTGGTCCGGCTAAAAAGGAACTTCATGTTTACACTTGGAGTGATTACATCAATAGTGACGTTATAGCTCAATTTGAGAAAGATTTTAATTGCCGTGTAGTCATCGATACTTTTGACTCAAACGAATCTATGTTCGCAAAACTTCAGGCTGGCTCTACAGGTTACGATATTATTATGCCTACATCCTATCTTATTCCTGTAATGGCACGCAATAAAATGATTGTGGAGCTTGATAAGTCAAAGCTTCCAAACGTAACAGCAAATTTTGATAAAGCCTATTATTCCGCAATTCTCGATAAGACGATGAAGTATAACGTTCCGTATGCTGTAACGTATACCGGTATCGTTTATCGCAAGAGCAAGGTAAAAGGGGCAAAGTTGGATTCGTGGAAAACATTTGAAATGGATTCAATCAAAGGCCGTATTGCTATTTTGAACGATATGCGCGAAACGATTGGCGCTGCTCTCAAGACTTTGGGCAAGAGCCTCAATACGACGAACAAGGCCGATATTGACGCTGCAGTAGAACTCGTTCTCAAGTGGAAGAAGAATGTCGCCAAGTTTGACAACGAACAATACAAGACGGCAGTCGCTTCTGGCGAGTTGATTGCAGGTCACGGTTATTCGTCCGACTGTATTCAAATTGCAATTGATTCCGACGATATTGAATTTTTCCTTCCAAAAGAAGGTTTCGCAATTGCGTGCGACGAAATGGTCCTTTCTTCTACATCAAAGAATTCAGACCTTGCTCACGCGTTCATCAACTTCCTTTACGACGAAAAGGTCGCAAAGGAAAACATGGAATACATCTCAGCTCCAATGCCGGTTGCTCCTGCATTGAAAGCCCTCACGCCTGAATTGAAGAAATTCCTTTGCCTTGCTCCAGAAGTGCTTGCTCGCGGTGAAGTTTTGGTTGACTTCGACGACAAACCGGAAATTCGCGACCTTTACATCAAGGCCTGGGATAAAATCAAGTCTGGCAAATAATCAAAGTATCAGGTAAATTATGAAGAAGAAGATTGCAGTTGTGGCCGGTGACGGTATCGGTCCAGAAATTGTAGCCGAAGCGCTTAAGGTGCTTTCGGCTGTCGGTGAAAAGTTCGGTCATGAATTTGAAGTTGAACACGTTCTTGCAGGTGGTTGTGCAATTGATGCAACGGGTGAATGTTTGCCCCAATCAACGCTCGATACGTGCAAGGCTGCCGATGCCGTATTGCTTGGAGCTGTAGGCGGGCCGAAATGGGATACGCTTCCAGGCGCCAAGCGTCCTGAAAAGGCTTTGCTCGGCTTGCGGGCAGGTCTTGGCTTATTCTGCAATCTTCGTCCTGCAACCGTGTGGGCGCCGCTTAAGGATGCAAGCCCTTTAAAACCAGAAATCATTGGAGAAGGGCTTGATGTTCTTGTCGTGCGCGAGCTTACGGGTGGTATTTATTTTGGCGATCACATCCGTTCAGAGGATGGTCAAAGTGCCAAAGATATCATGGCGTATTCCGTGCCTGAAATAGAACGCATCGCCCGTATGGCGTTTGACGCAGCGCGCAAGCGTAATAAAAAGGTTACGAGCGTAGATAAGGCAAACGTTCTTGAAACGTCCCGCCTTTGGCGCGAAACCGTTACACGCATCGCCGCGGAATATCCAGATGTCGAGCTTAACCATTTTTATGTGGATAATGCCGCAATGCAGCTCGTCCGCGATCCAAAGCAGCTTGATGTCGTTCTCACTGAAAATATGTTTGGTGATATCCTTTCCGACGAAGCATCTCAAATAACGGGCTCTATTGGAATGTTGCCTTCTGCCTCATTGCGTGAAGATGGTTTTGGCATGTATGAACCAATCCATGGAAGCGCACCTGATATTGCAGGTAAGGATATTGCAAATCCTCTTGCCACTATCCTTTCAATAGCAATGATGCTCCGTTATACCTTTGGGCTTCTTGAAGAGGCGTCTGCAATCGAAAATGCCGTGGCAAAAGTTCTCAATGGACCTCTCCGCACGGGCGATATTGCAACAGATGGAACGACTATAGTCGGCACAAAGGCAATGGGCGACGCTGTTTTGGCGGCACTTTAATATTTAGTTTTATTATTAAAAATAGAGAAGTTTCGATAAAAATATGATATAATCATTATCAATGTACATATTGACGACAATCTTAAAAATCCTCATTTATGGTGGGGTTTTGGTGTTCTTGTTTTCAGGAGCGTTGATGTCGCTTACAAAAAAAGGTCGATTGCGTAAAGAACGCAAGACCGTTTTGGGGGCGGCAAGGGTTTTTATGTTGTCGTATGGCGATTTGCCAGATGTTTCCGCATCTCCCGATTTTGCATTGTTGCAATCGGCGTACAAAGATAAAGATGTTTCAAAGTGTAAAGAATTATTGGAACTTCTTGACGCTCCAAAGCCTTGTGCGGCGGGGCGTGAGTGGCTTGATATTCTCGTTGTTTCGATTTCGGTTGCGATGGCGTTTCGCGCTTATTTTTATGAACCGTTCAATATCCCGACAGGTTCGATGCAGCCGACTCTTTACGGGAACCATTCTTTAAAGGCGGATCCGGCAAAATTGTCAATGTGGGATACGACGTTTTTAAAGTGGGGCAAGTGGCTTTTTACCGGGAAAATGTATGAATGCTTCCGTGCTCCTTTTGATGGCTACCTTCTTTTCCAGCCGACGAATACAGGCCACTACGATATGCGTGTTCGTGGGGCTTATGGGCTAAGTGAATCAATGCTCATCCCTACAGACGTTTTACACGGGCAAGGAGGGGATGCTCCATCGGCAATCGCGGAGCCTCATCTTCCAAACGGTTTGAAGATGGGTATGCCTGTGCGGGCGGGGCAAGTGTTGTGGCAAGGTTATGTTGTGACGGGGGATTTTCTTTTTGTAAACAGGTGGCTTTGGAATTTCCGTCATCCGCAGCGTGGAGACGTGATGATCTTTTCAACTACAGGAATAAAAAATCTTCAACAGGGCACTCACTACATCAAGCGCATGACGGGGCTTCCTAATGAAAAGTTTACGATAAAGGGCGGCAAGTTGATTGTCGACGGAAAAATGCCCATGGCTCCGCGCCGCATTGCCCAGATTCAAAACCGTGAAAAATATGCTCCTTTTGCATATCCGTATGCCGGATACTTGCCTTCGGGCGCGCCAAATTATTTTATAGACGGTAAAACAATCGTAAATGAAGGTGATGTCGTTACCCTGGGTAAGGACGAATATTATGCGTGCGGAGACAATTCTCCGTCCAGTTACGACAGCCGTTTTTGGGGAAGTGTTCCAGCCGCTAATTTAAGAGGCATTGCAGGCGGAGTCTTTTGGCCTATCGTCAATGACCGCTGGGGCTTGATAGAATAAGAGAATTTCCAATTCAAGGAGAAATACGAGTTATGTCAGAAAACGTAGAAAACAAAGTAGAAACAATTCCAACGCCGGCGGATTTCGGTCAATTCGTTTTAGAGAAAGAATTGGGCCATGGCGGAATGGGTAGCGTCTACCTTGGTAAAGATAAAATGCTTGAACGCCCCGTAGCGATTAAGGTGATGCTTAAATCAATGGGTGCGGACGCTGATTTCGTCGAGCGTTTTAAGCGTGAGGCCCAAGCGGCAGCTCGTCTCAACCATCCTAATATTGCCCAGATTTACTCGTTTGCAATTGAAAACGGACAGCCTTACATTGCAATGGAACTCGTTCCAAACGGATCCTTGGACAAGGAGATGGCAAAAAATCAAGGTACGCTCGATCCTTACTATGTGATGAACATCGGCAAGCAATTGGCGGAGGGATTGAATCTTGCCGCCCAGTCTGGCCTTGTTCACGGCGATGTTAAGCCGGAAAACGTTCTCTTTGATGCGGAAGGTAACGCAAAGCTCGTAGATTTTGGTCTTGCCGCAATGCAGGGTGATACGGCGGAAATATGGGGTACACCATATTATATTTCTCCTGAAAAACTTCAACGCCAAAAAATCGATTACCGTGCCGATATTTATTCTCTCGGCGCGATGCTTTACCATGCTTTAACCGGTGTTGCTCCATTTGAAGGAGCAGATGTCGCCGCTGTAATCAAGGCGAGATTTGATGGTCCGCCAAAGAAGCCGAGTGAAGTCCGTGCGGAAATCCCGGCTCAAATCGATGCAATCATTATGCGTATGCTGGAAGTCGATCCGTCGATGCGTTATCCGACATACGAATCGTTGTTGGGGGATTTGAACCGTTATTTGTCGGAAGCCCGTCCAAAGAAGGCGTCAACCGGTCCACGCGTGAAGATTAAAGGCAAGCGTCCGAAAATGCGCCTCAGTGCCGAGGGTGGAGCAGAAACGATTCCTGATATCGGCTCTTCTCCTATCGCTGATATTGCCACTGAAGAAGTTGATGAACTTGGCAGAAAGAAAAAGCCAATGTCTATTGGTGCAATAATCGGTGCTGCTATCGGCGGTGTTGTTCTCTTGATTTGTTTAGTCGTTGGTGGCCTTATTTGGTATGTGTATGCAACAAAGGCTGCTGAAGCTGAAGAGTCGTACAAGTATTTGACATCAACGATGGCAAAGGAAGTACAGGCTATTTCAAAGACCGTTACGACAATTACTGATTATCGTGATGATTTCCGTAAGATTTCTCAAAAGCCGAAGTCTGAAATGGATGAGGCGATGAAGAAAATTCGCGCAATGCTTCCAGATGATATGCGTGAGGCTGCGGAAAAATATATTACTCAGCCTGCCAATGCTGAAATGGATGAGGCTATCGCATATACGAATCAGCTTTATACGGCGAAGATCGCCGCGGAAATGGCGGCAGCAAATTTAGTGGCGTTTGAAGCCAAGGTCGCCGCAACGAATGCACCTGCAGCGACAACGAACGCGCCTGCTGCGACTGCTGCTGCGACGAACGCACCTCCTGCGGCAACTGCAGGTGCCACAACGAATGCTCCTGCAGCAACGCCTGCTCCAGCTCCGGCGGCGGAACAGCCGGCTGAAGAAAAGAAGGAAGAAGCAGTTCCCGCAGAAGAAGCTCAAGAAGCCCCGGCAGAAGAAAAGAAGCCAGAAGTGAAATTGCCTTCTTCAATCCATCAAATCGCCGATCTTTGGAATGATGTCAATATGTGTCTTGCCGCAGATGTCCGCGTATACGGTGAACTTACGCTCCTCCTTGAGCGTACGAAGAATGTAAAGGAAATTCACGCGAAGGCTCAAAATGAGATTGACGCAATCTATAAAGCTGGTGCGGCGAAAGATGATATTGACGCAGCCGGTACAAAGCCTGTTAAGGAGCTTGAGAAAATCATGGTTTCCGTCCCTGATGACTTTGAGTCTATTAAAGGCAAGAAATGGGTTGAAATCACGCGTCGCAGATCATCAACGTTTACGAGCCGCCTTAGAAATGTGATGCGCCTTGCCGAGCGTCAGATCGAGGCTGCAAAGGCACGTGCTGCAAAGGCTAAGAAGGATGCAGAAGAGGCGGCAGCAAAGAAGGCCGCTGAAGAAAAAGCTGCAGCAGAGCTTAAGGAAAAGATTGAGAACGAAACAGCTCGCGCTCAAACAAAGTTTGATGAGCTCGTAGCGCAGCGCTTGAAATATCTCGATTGGGAACGCGCTGAAAAGCAAATCGACCAATTGGCAAATGAGTTTGAAACGTTTGAGGGCAAGGAAGAGCTTCGTATTCAAAAGAAGAAAATTTTGTGTATGAAGAGCGCTCACAACTTGTTTAAAAAGTCGAGAAACTTTGAGTTTCATAACAAGAACAAGGTTGTAAAGACGGATGATAAATCAATTACGATTTTGATTCCGGAAAAGATGGATAGACGCGCAAAGAAGAAAATTCCAAGCAAGACGGTTGTCGTCGATTGGAAAAAGTTCTTCTTCCAAAAGGAAAATCGCTATTGGCTCAATCAGATGATTAGCGGCTTGCTCTTGAAGGGGCCGGAAGTAACCCATTCAGGTCCTATGGCATGGTCTGACGCATCTATCGGTATGGCTCTTACGTTGAAGCTCTTGCTTTCCGACGCGAAGGGGGCAGATCAAGTGATTGAAATGCTCGTCAAGAAAGCAGTAAAAGGATTTGAACCAAATACAAAATACGTTCAAAAATGGTTCCCCGAAATTAACTTAGAAAACTCCGAGGAGGAATAAAAAAATGAAAAACTACGCAAGATATCTATTAATAATGGCAGGCCTTGGTGGCCTTCTTTACGGTGTTGACGTTGGTGTTATCGCGGCGGCACTTCCGTACATTGAAAGAACATCCACGTTTAATCAAACTGAAATCGGCTGGATTGTCGGTATGGCGCTTTGGGGATCTCTTCCATCCTCTATGATTGCAGGCCTTCTCGCAGAATGGTTTGGTCGCAAGAAAATGATCATTGCTTCTGCATTGCTGTTCCTTCTTTCAATCCCCGTTATTTGCGCATCGGGCTTTTTCGAAGGCGGTAACTTTTGGATGATGGTCGGCGGTCGCGCGATGCAGGGTGCGGCGGCAGGTCTCTTCGGCGTTATCGTTCCAATGTACCTTGCTGAATGTCTTGACGCCGATTCGCGCGGCAAGGGTACTGGTATGTTCCAGCTTCTTCTTACAATCGGTCTCGTATTCGTCGCAGTAATCGGCTTTGGTATTGCTTGCTTCTATGGTGACGCAAAGAAGGTAGTCGATCCTAAGGCAGTCGAGCACGGATTTATTGAGTATGTTCAGAAGGTCGATGAAAACCGCAATCCTGTTTGGGCTGATGAAAAGAAGACTGAGCCTGTTTATGAAATGGACGAGCAGGGCAAGCCAAAGGCGAAGCTCGATAAGGACGGCAAGAAGATTGCCAACATGAAGAAGGTAACGTTCGAAATGATTAAGAGCTGGGTCGGCTCCGAACAGGTTTCCTCATGGGTTAGCGCATGGCAGATGATCTTCCTTCTTTCCTGTGTCCCTGGTCTCGTTCTCTTCCTCGGCGCGTTCAAGCTCAAGGAATCCTCACGCTGGCTTTACAAGAAGGGCTTTGAGGCTGAAGCTCTCGCTTCTCTCGCCGCCAATAACGGTGAAGAAAAGGCTAAGGAAATTCTCGCTGAAATGATTGCGGCCGATGAGGCGGCAGCAGCCGAAAAGGCAGCAAACGCCGCTGCAACCGATTCTCTTCTCCAGAAGAAATACGTGATTCCTTTCCTTCTTGCAGTCATTATTCTCGCCTGCAACCAGACGACTGGTATCAACTCTGTTCTCAACTACACTGTGACAATCTTCCAGAAGACAGGTATGGAAGGAGCTTTTGCAAACCTTTCTGACGTTGCCATCAAGATTGTTAACTGCGTCATGACGGTTGTTGCTTGTGCACTTGTTGATAAGAATGGACGTAAGTTCCTCTTAAAGCTCGGTACGAGCGGTATCATTATCGGCCTTTGCGGTGTCGGCACAATCTTCCTCGCTATTTCCAAGGGCTGGGTTGTTCCTTCAATGTTTACCGGTATTCTCGCAACAATCTTCTTCTTTATGTTCATCGGTTTTTATGCCGTCGGTCCTGGCGTCTGCGTGTGGCTCGCTCTTACCGAGCTTATGCCAACTCGTATCCGTGCTAACGGTATGGCGATTGCGATGATTATCAACCAAGGCGTTTCTGCAGGTATCGCGACAGTCTTCCCGAAGTGGTGCGCAGCCACCAACGATAACGGGACTGTCTTCTTCGTTCTTGCAGGCTTTACGGTGATTTACTTCATCACGGCGGCGTTCTTCCTCCCTGAAACAAAGGGTAAGACGCTTGAAGAGATTGAAAAATATTTCACAAAGAAGTAATATTGCGTCTTTCGCGAAAAACGGGTAAAAAGTAAAATGATTACGATTTACAAATGGGAAAACGGAGGACTCCGCGAAACGATGGAGTTCTGCGATTCCTGTTGGATCAATCTTGCAGAACCAACAACTGCGGAGCTTGAGAGAGTATTGTCGTTCTCTCAAGTTCCACGGGACTTTTTAACCGACCCTCTTGACCGTGAAGAACGTCCTCGTTTTGAATCAGAAGACGGTTTTTCGCTTATCATTTTGCACGTGCCGTGTCCCGTGCGTCCAGAAGATGAAGATGACGAAATCGATCTTCCATACGAGACGTTGCCGCTTGGTATCGTTTTATTCGGTAAGTCGGTAATAACGATTTGTTCAAGTGTTACGCCGGTTACTACTGCGTTTTTGGATCAAATCCGTCGCGTATGTCCGCCATGCGAGCAAAATCGTTTTGCGTTTCGTCTTTTGTGGCATTCTGCAGTTTTGTTCCTTCGCTATCTCCGTGATATGCACAGCAAGATTGAAGAGCTCGAAGATTCATTGCACGAATCAATTTCGAATGAGGCTCTGCTCAAGCTCCTTTCCTATCAAAAGGTGTTGGTGTACTTTTCAACGTCATTAAAGGCCGATAATATTTTAATCAATCGTCTTGATCACGCGCGTCAGCTCGCGTTGAGTGAAGACGACAGCGATGTTCTTGATGATGCGGCGGTTGAATATCAACAGGCTCTCGAGACGGCTATTATCCATGCGAACATTTTGAATGGAACGATGGATACGTTTGCTTCTCTCATCAACAACAACTTGAATAATGTGATGAAGTATTTGACGGCCGCGACAATCCTTCTTGCAGCACCTACATGGATTGCGTCGATTTACGGTATGAATATCAAAAATCTTCCGTTTGCGGCAAGCCCGTACGCATTTTTGATTGTAATGGCGCTTTCTGGCATATTGGCTCTATCTATTGTTGGAGTGTTCTTCTATCTTTACAAGAAGCGCGTATTTTAATTCTTTTTAAAATGAGTATTCTCCGCGATATTCTTTTAAGCTTCCTCTTGCTTTCTGCATTTGCTTCAAATTGCGTTTTTGCAGAAGACGAGGAATTTTTAGATAAGAGCGATATAAATATTACCGTTGCTTTTCCGCACGAAAGGCAACGATTACCTTTTTGTGAACGCGTTTATTTTATCGGGGCTACAGACGCGTCGAGAGGAGAAATCCTTTATGTGAACGGAGCTACTACGGCCGTTCATAAAACAGGCGCGTTTATTTCAATGGTGGATGTCAAGGTCGGCACCAATAACATAGTCGTCTTCCAAGGACGCAGTAAAATTACAAGGTCGTTCGTTGTTTCTCAAAAACAGGATGTCGAAAAAGAACCGTTTAAACTGATAGAAAATTCCGAAGACCCAAGGCTTTTGCCTGCCTCTACGTGGCGAACGAAAGGCAATCTTTTCCAAAACCGTATAATGTCTACTCCCGACGGAATCGATACCGTTTTTTTCCTTCCCGATAATTTTCTCGTTCGAGGAAGTGAAATAAAGGGCTTGAGCGGAGTAATTGCAGTTTGGGTAGAAGGTCGATTGGGGTATATGCGCAAGTCTTTATTGAAGAAAGAACAAGGTATTCCTTTGCCGTCATACGATGTCGTGGTTCCCGATCCAACCATCGGTTTTTCATCGGCTCCTCCTTATGGCAAAAAGCCGGAAGACGTCTGCATTTTTATTGATGCAGGCCACGGCGGCAAAGAGTCAGGTGCGATTTCGCCTCACGGATGGAAGGAAAAAGAAGTTAATCTGTTGCAGGCGCAAGCGATAAAAAAAGAATTGGAACTTGCAGGGTTTAATGTTGTTATGACGCGAGAAGGGGACGAGACACTCGGTCTTCTCGATCGTGTAATGATGGCATACAGTCAAAAGGCGGATGCTTTTATTTCAGTTCATCACAATGCGACAGCCGCTCATCGCGATCCGCGAGAAGTGCGACATACAACATCATACGCGTCTCTTTCAAACGGATTTCATCTTGCTAAGTGTATTCAAAAATATATTGGTCCCTCGCTTGTGCCGATAAAGGACAACGGGGCGCAAATGAAATCACTTGCCGTCTGCCGTAATCCCGCGGTTCCTAGCTGTCTTATTGAGGTCGATTTTATAAACTTGCCGGACGGCGAGGCTGAATCGTGGGATTTGTCGCGCCACAAGAAAGTTGCCCGGGCTGTTGTGTGCGGCGTTTTGGATTGGATGATGAATGAAGCCCACGATAAAAAAAGCGAAGAAACATCTTCTAAATAATTTTAATGTTTATAAATAATCTATCTTTTGTTATAATTCTACGTATGTTCAAAATAGCAAAATATACACTTTATCTTTTAACTATAACGTTCCTTTTTTCGGGATGTTACAGCTTTGACACATCTCCTATGCCCGTTTCGGAATACGATACGTTGGCAGGTGATAATGGTTTGCCTAAAGAACACGTGATAGTTGAAAATTATGGTTGGTATTTATTTAATGTGATACCTTTGGTTACAGGGAACGTCAGAGAAAAAACGCGAGAAAGCATTGTGTTTTTCAGGGACGATGTGACATTGTCAAAACTTCAAAACAATTTAACAAAATATGCCAAGCAAAAAGGGTGTCGTTGTGCCGACTTGACGGTTGATTACAATGCAACCTGCATGCTTTCAATGGTTCCTTATGTGGGGACTACATTTGGCATTTTATGGTATAAAGAATTGCAGATTTCATCTACCTTGGTTTATCAGCCGTCTAAAGAAAAGCAGACTATGAAACAAGAAATGGATGTACTTTTGAAATCAATTCCTCAAGGAGGTTCGAGATGATGAAGTATAAAAAAATCATTTCCGCTTTTCTTATGTTGGCATTTGTCACGGGGTGTATGACTACTCGGACATCTTCCGTTTACAATGATGTTAAAATGGAAGACGGCGAAAATCCTCTTTGCACAATTCAAATAGAAAATACCGGGTGGTTCCTTTTTGATGTGATTCCGCTCGTGTGCGGCGATCCAAGATTTCCAAATGACTGGTCTTGCAGGTTTTTCACCAACACCATCACGCTCGAAAACAATTTAAAAGTCCTTGAAAAGGAAATGGACAAATATAAAACAACGCGAATTGCCAATGTCAACTCGTTGAACAAAGACAATTTCTACTTTTGCTTTTTGCTTTTTAGACGGGCGTGTCTCACGTCTGCCGTGTTGTTGGAAGAAAAGAAATAATATGAGAATTGCATCATCAGTAGAAAAGTTGACTCCCTATACGCCTGGCGAACAACCGCAAGACGTGGATGTTATTAAGCTCAACACAAACGAAAATCCCTACCCTCCGTCGCCCAAAATCAAAGAAGTCCTTTCTTCTTTCGATATTGATAAATTGCGTCGTTATCCAGATCCCGTCTTCAATGCGGTGCGTAAACGCATTGCGGAAATCCACGGATGCGAGATTGATAATATTTTTATCGGCAACGGTTCGGACGAGGTACTTTCCGTGGCGGCAAAGGCATTTGTTCAGAATGACGAGGCAATCGGCTCCTTTGATCCGTCATATTCTCTTTACAAAACGCTTGCGGCAATTCGAGATGTAAAATTTGTTTCGTCCTTTTTAAATGCCGACTATTCGTGGACAGATCCCGTAATCAGCAAAGACGGAATTGACGTAGCGCTCTTTTTGCTTACAAATCCAAATGCGCCAACCTCGTTGTCGTTTCCAAAGGAAAAGATAAAAGCGTTTGCCTCGTCGTATAAAGGTGTTGTGATTATTGATGAGGCATACGCTGATTTTGCAGATGAAAATATGATGGATTTGGCAATTGCCCCTGGAAATGAAAATACGATTGTGATGCGGACTCTCTCTAAATCGTATTCGCTTGCAGGCTTGCGTCTTGGGTATTGCGTTGGGCCAAAGGAGCTCATTGAGGCAATGTATAAGGTGAAGGATTCCTACAATATCGATATGATTGCTCAAGTGGTTGCGCTTGCGGCATTGGAAGATGTTGAATGGATGAAGGCAAATGCTGAAAGGGTTCGTGCAACGCGTCGCCGTTTGACAGATGAGTTGCGCTCGCGCGGATGGGATGTTCCTGAATCGCAATCTAACTTTATTTTTGCAAAGCCGGCAAAAAGACCAGCACAGGAAATTTTCAACAAGCTGCGGGAGAACCATATTTTTGTAAGATATTTCCCTGGCGAAGCTACAGGTGAGCGCTTGCGCATCTCAATCGGGACAGAGGAAGAGACGAACAGGCTTCTCGATTGCCTTTTAAAGCTTGATAAATAAATTTAAAGAAAAAGAAAGTGTATTAAAGATGAATCATTCAATATCAACTCCCGACTACATGAACGTAGATGACCTGCGTGCAATGCAGTTGAAAAAATTACAAAAACTCGTCGCTTATGAATATGAACGCGTTGAGCTTTTCCGCCGTCGCTGCGACGAAAAAGGAGTTAAGCCATCTGATATCGTAACACTTGCTGATATTTCCAAGCTTCCCTTCATGAAAAAAACGGATCTTCGTGACGAATATCCCTACGGTCTTACGGCTGCTCCCATGAAGGAGATAGTTCGTTTCCATTGCTCCTCCGGAACGACTGGTAAACCAATTTGCATCCCTAATACGATGAACGATATCAAGGTTTGGCAGGATGCTACAGCGCGCTCCCTGGCGATGTATGGCATTACCGATGAGGATGTTCTTCAAGTGACTTACGGGTATGGTCTTTTCACCGGCGGACTTGGATTGCATTATGGCGGTGAAGCTCTCGGTTGCGCGGTTCTCCCGATCGGCGGCGGTAACACGGAGAAGCAGTTGATGCTTATGCGCGATCTTGGAGTTACTGCAATTGCATGTACTCCGAGCTACTTCCTCCGTATTGCGGATGTCGCAAGGCAAATGGGAATCGATTTCCGCCGTGATACCAAGCTTAAGCATGGTATTTTCGGGGCGGAGCCTTGGACGGAAGAAATGCGAAGGAAGATAGAAGAGGAAGCAGGTATAATCGCTCATGATATTTATGGTCTCACCGAAATTTCAGGCCCTGGTGTGGCTGCAGCCTGCGAACACTCAAACGGACTTCATGTTTTTGAAGATCATTATTATCCTGAAATTATCGATCCTGAAACTCTTGAGCCGCTCCCTGACGGGGAAAAGGGCGAACTCGTTTTCACAACTCTTGACCGTTTCGGAACGCCGATGATCCGTTACCGTACGCGCGACCTTACACGCATCCATACTGAAAAGTGCAAGTGCGGGCGAACGATGCGCGTAATTGACCGCATTTCTGCGCGTAGTGACGATATGCTTATTATCCATGGCGTCAACGTGTTCCCAAGTCAGGTTGAAACGGGGCTTTTACGCGTACCTGAGGTGGCTCCGCACTATCAAATCATCGTAACACCGACGGATACGCTTGACCTTCTTGAAATCAAGGTTGAGCTCAAACCGGAAATTTTTGCAGAGGATGTAACAAACCTTGAACAAATCCGCAAAAATACGTTTAACGCGGTTAAGAATATCATTGGAATCTCTCCCAAAATCACGTTCCTTCCACCGCAATCGCTTCCGCGCAGTGAAGGGAAAATAAAACGAGTGATTGACAACCGAAAGTAAGATGAGGATGAAAAAAATTCGTTTATCTATTTTCCTCTTGCGTATGTCGAAAAAATATGATAAACTATTCCTCAAACAAAACCGCAAAGGTAAGGAAAACATAAGATGGTAAAATTAAGAATGCGTCGTACTGGTTGCAAGAATCATGCGACATATCGTATTGTCGCGGCAGATGCAGCATCTCCTCGCGATGGTAAGTTCATTGAAATCCTCGGCTGGTATGATACAGCTATCAAGGATGACAATTTCAAGATTGATCTTGAACGTGTTGATTATTGGTTCTCCAAGGGAGCACAAGCTTCGACGACTGTAGCAAGCCTTATTCGTCGTGCGCGTAATCCACAGCTTAAGCCACATCACTCTAAGAAGGCTAAAGCCGCAAAGGCAGAAGCTCAGGCTTAAGAAAGGTAAGGTAAATCATGGGTATTAAACTTATTGATAAGATTAACGCAGCTGAATCTGCAAAGATTGCTGCCAAGAACTTCCCTGAATTCAAGGCTGGCGACACGATCCGTGTTTCCGTTCGTATTCGCGAAGGTGAAAAGACACGTCTTCAGGATTTCGAAGGCAAGGTTCTTGCTATCGACAATGGCCGCGGCAATGCTTCTGGCAACTTCACCGTTTCTCGTGACACATACGGCGTTCGCGTTGAAAAGCTCTTCCCATTTGCTTCTCCAGCAATTGAAAAGGTTGTTGTTGTCAAGAAGAACGCTTCTTGGCGCGCAAAGATTTACAATGAACGTACGTTCTGCAGCCACAAGGCAGTACGTAAGCTCGTGAAGAAATAATGCGAATTGACATCCTCACCGTATTCCCCGAAATGTTTAGGGGATTTCTTGGTGAAAGTATCCTTTCCCGTGCAGGTCGTGCGGGAAAGGTTTTTATTCGTACTGTAGATTTGCGGGATTTTGCCAGAGATCGCCGCAGAACGGTTGATGACAAACCTTATTCGGGCGGTCCTGGGATGTTGTTGAAAGCAGACGTATGGATTGATGCAATCGAGACCGTTCGTACTCCAGGGTGCAGGGTGATAATGACTTCTCCATCTGGCGTTGCGTATACACAACGTAAGGCTGAAGAATATTCCTCATGCGATCATTTGATTTTTTTGTGCGGCCATTATGAAGGGTTTGATGAGCGTATACGTACTCTCGTTACTGATGAAATTTCAATGGGAGATTTTGTTCTTACGGGCGGAGAGATTCCTGTTGCGGCGATGATAGATTCCATTGTCCGCCTTTTGCCTGGTGTTTTGGGCGGCGGGGCTGAAGCGACGGCAAATGAATCTTTTGGAGCAGACGGAATGTTGGAAGCTCCTCAATATACCCGACCTCCTGAATTTAGGGGAATGCGTGTACCTGAAATTTTAATGAATGGCGACCATGCAAAAGTCGCTGCTTGGCGTAAGCGTCAAGCTATTGACCTTACGACTCGTCGTAGGCCTGATTTGATTGAGATGGGTGGAACTTTTGCTATTGGTGAAAATCCGTGAAACTTTTTTTTATTTCCATTTTTATCTTTCTTTGTTCCTTTCTCCACGCTGCCGATATCGCAGTTGTAAAACCTCATTCCTCGTGTGAAGCATCATCAGTTGGATATGCCTCTTCATTGGGTGACAATGTGGTACGATGGCTTAACAAGGGTGGAATCGAGTGTGACGTGCTTGATGAGCGGAATATGAGAACTTCGATTTTTTCGAAGAAGTTGATTTTTATTTTTTTATGTTCGAAATTAAATCCCTCGCAAGTTTCATTGCTCAAAAGGTATTTGGCCTCTGGAGGAAAAATATGTTCGTTTTACGGCGAATCCCCGGAATTGGCAACATTACTTGGCGTAACGACGCCTAAATACGTTCAAGGTTCTTTTTCGAAAATGGTATTTCAAAAAGGCGCATTGAGCGGTTCGCCAAAAGAAATAACCCAAGATTGCTCTGGCTTTTTTTATTCTCTTCCCCAAAAGGCAGCGGGGTCTGTTGCTGCATATTGGAAAGGGAGTTCCTCTTATCCTGCATTGATAAAGCTTAAGCACGGATGGTGGTTTACAGGTATTTTAAAGGGCAAGGGAGATGAATTGCGCAAGGAACAATTGATGCTTGCAATCGTTGATTCTCTCTTGCCTGGGAGATGGAAGCGAAGCCAATGGGTCTGCAATAAAAATCAGGCGATTGCATCAACGAGGGCGATTGCTTTGAGGCAGCTTCCGCGCAAGGGTGAAATTCACGGCGTGTGGGATCATTCAGGAGAGGGGCTTTACCCGGGAGATTGGCCTCGTACTATTCAAACGTTGAAGCGTTATGGTATTACCGATTTGTTTCTGAATGTTGCAGGGGCAGGCTTTGCCCATTACAATTCAAAGATTTTGCCGCGCTCCAGCGTGTTTGTTAAAAGGGGCGATCAATTGTCGCAATGTATTAATGCGGCAAGAGGAAGTGGAATAAAAGTCCATGCGTGGGTTTTGTGTTTTTCGTCTGTTCGTGCATCGTCCACGGCAAAGGCTGATCTTGCGAAAAAAGGATGGTTGCTTAAAAACTCCAAAGGCTTGCATATTGACTATCTTGATGCTTCGAATCCCATGGTGCAAAAGTATTTGCTTGATGCAATTGGAGAGATTAAAAACAATTATGCGGTTGATGGTGTTCACCTTGATTTCGTCAGGTGGAGCGAGGCGCAACAATCGGTCACGGCAACACCTGCGGTTATGGCTCGCTACAATAAAGAAAAGTCGAAATTTCAAAATGTTTTTTGGGCGTGGAAAGAGTATGTGATACGTAAGTTTGTTTATTCCGCGCGGATTAAGGTAAAAGAGGGGATGAAACGCAAGGTGTGTTTTTCTGTGGCTGTTTTGCCGCTTTATCCATCATGTGTGAAATCGGTGGGGCAAAATTGGATAGAATGGATGGACAAAGGGTATGTAGATTATATCGTGCCAATGAATTACTCGCAGGATTTGAAAAAGTACTCGCAAATGTTGCAGGTGCAAACAAGTACGCCAGAGCGTGCAAAAAAAGTGATTTCGGGAATAGGTGTTACGGCGAACGAATCGCGCTTAAATGCCGTCGATGTGATAAACGAGATAAATAAAGCGCGTCAACACGGCGCCGCCGGAGTCGTTTTATTCGACCTAAACCCGACTTTAACCTCGGAAATTTTACCAATGCTATCCCTTGGCCTTTTCCGTTAACTAAGGAACAGCACACCACCTTGAGGGGCTTTTCGCTTTTTTATTTTTGAAATAGAGTTATTTAGTTAAATATGGTATACTTATAATGATTTATGAAAAAATTTGATAAGCCCATATTGGTTACGAGACCATATTTGCCCGATCTTGAAATGTTCAAGGCCGGGTGTGAAGAGATTTGGAAAAATCAGTGGCTTACAAATAATGGACCGATGTTAAATAAGTTCCATTCTGAAATGGCTAATTATTTGGGTGTATCGGAAAATAATATCGCGCTATTTAATAATGGGACACTTGCTCTTGAATTAGGCTTTTATGCAATGGGGCTTTCGGGCGGAGAGGTCATTACAACGCCATTTACTTTTGTTGCGACTTCTCATGCATTGATGAGGATTGGAGCAAAGCCTATTTTTGCCGATATTGATCCTGTGACGATGTGCTTGTCGCCAGAAGCTGCGGAAAAGCTTATTACGCCTCAAACGAAAGCTATTGTCCCTGTTCACGTATATGGTAATTGCTGTGATGTGGAAGGGTTTGCACGTCTTGGTGAAAAGTATGGTGTAAAAATAATTTATGATGCTGCTCATGCTTTCGGTGCGAGATTGAATGGAAAGTCAATCGCCGAGTATGGGGATATGGCGATGTTTTCTTTCCATCCAACGAAATTGTATCATTCGTGCGAAGGTGGGCTTTTAGTTTTCAAAGATGCGTCACTTCAACAAAAACTTTTTGATCTTCGTAATTTTGCGATTCACTCCGAGACAGAATGTGTGGATGTTGGAACTAATGCGAAGATGAATGAGTTGCAGGCTTTGATGGGGCTTTTGTGTTTAAAGGATATAGATAAATTACTTGATTGGCGTGAAAAGATTCATAAGATTTATCTTGAGAGTTTCAAAGGTTTTGAGGATGTTACTTATTTAGATTTGTCTTTAAACAAAGCATATTGCCCAATCCTTTTTAAAGACTTCAACACACGAGAGCGGGTCTATAAGGATTTGAAGGAAAAATGCAACGTTTACGCTCGTTGTTATTTCTATCCGCTTTTAACCGACTTTGCTCCGTATGTCTATGCCAAGAATACTTGTCCTGTAGCAGAGGATATTGCTAGACGTGTACTCACACTTCCTACGTATTATGGGTTGAGTGAAAATGATGCTCATAATATCGCACTTAATGTTAAGGAGATTGTGGGGAAATGAAGATTCCAAAGATAGGCATAATGTACGCTTGTAAAGAACATGGCGGGATAAATGTTTCATTTGAAAATCACGATACATGGTTTAAAGTTGTTCTTATCAAAGCTTCTGTATCTAACAAGAAACAAAAATGTTCACAGAAATGTTCACAGAAATGTTCACAGAAAAGTTCACAGAAAAGTTCACAGAAAATCCTTGAAATAATTTCAGGAAATTCAAATGTCACAACAGAGGAAATTGCTTCAATGCTTGGTATTTCAAGACGTACTGTCGCGAAGCATATTGCTTCTCTTCAGTCTTCTAATTGTTTACGTCGTATAGGTCCAGATAACGGCGGATATTGGGAGGTGATGTGATGGAACAGAAGAAATTGATGCTTCTTGGCGGTATTAGATATTTATTGCCAGTAATTGAAACCGCGCATAAACTTGGCGTTTATGTTATTACTGCGGATTACCTTCCTGATAATATTGCACATAAGTATTCTGACGAGTACGTGAATGTTAGTATCATTGATCGGGAAGCAGTGTTAAAGATCGCACAGGAGAAGCA
>JAGCMU010000057.1 GCA_017646325.1 Kiritimatiellia bacterium | reverse complement strand
CCCTATGCGACAGTCACGACGCGTAAGATTCAAAGTGATGTTTCTGTTGAGAATAAGCAAACTGTCGTTATGGGTGGTTTGACGAGAAAGACAAATACAGAATCTGAATCGGGAACTCCGATTTTAAAAGATATTCCATATATCGGTAAATGGATTTTTGGCAGCGTTAGCCAAACGGAAAAGCGAAGCGAGCTTCTCGTATTCATGACGCCATACGTGCTTGATGACGGAGAAGAGGCCCAGCTTGAAGCAATCCGCCGTAAGAAAGCGCTTAGCGACAGTCGTCCGTGGGAGGATAACGGTTGGTCTTCAAGTCTCGTTGCAGACCCCATTTCCCGCAAGGAACAGCTTCGCCGCTTGAACGAAGAATGGAAGCGTCAGGATGATGAGCGTAAGGCAAAACTTGCTATTGAAAAGGCAAAGCTCGATCGCGTTGAAAAGCTTAAAAACATGAGTGCGAAGGAGCGCGAGTTCTGGATGGAACTTCATAAGGAGGAGCTCGAGAAGGAAGCGAAAGAAAAAGCATCCGAGGAAGATGAACTTCGCAAGCTTATTGAAGGGTTTAAAGAAGAAAAACTTGAAAACGCCGAAAAGGAAATAGAAAAGAGCAAGGCCGTCGAAAAGAACGAGTATCAAAAACAGAAAGAGGCTGCAGAAAAGAAGTCACAAAAATAAGAAGCCAAAAAAAGGAGGTAGGGAAAATGAAATCAATGACAATTATTTTTGTGATTACCCTTTTGGCTTTGGGAGGGTTGGTGTTTGGCATCAAGTACACCAAAATGGAAGAGGCAAAGGCTTTGCAGCTTGAATCGGAGGCCCGTTTAAAAATCGAAAAGACTCATGCGAAAAAGGCGGCAGATGAGCGTTTGGCAAAGGAAGCCGAATCACGTAAGGCGGCGGCTGATTTGAAAAAGGCTGAAATGGAAAAGGGAAAGGCCGAAAGCGAACGCTTGAAGGAGATAGAAAATGTAAAACTTCAAGAAGCCAAAAACGCTGAAAAAATGCTTGAAATAGATCGGCAAAAACGCGCTAAAGAGGCGGCGGATGCAGAATCTAAAAAGAATCGCACTGAAAAAGAGCGTCTCGATAGCGAGAGAAAGGCAGACGAAGAAAAGCGTAAATTAAGAGAGGTTGAATTAAAACGGGAAGAAGCTCAAAGGCTTAAAGCTGAAGCCGTATTGCGTACAAAACTCGCCGATGAAAACATCGTTAAAGATGCAGTAAAGAAGGCGGAATTGGAAGCGAAAAAGGCCGAAATGGAATTGGAAAAAGTCCGTTCGGAGCGCTTGTTGATGTATAGAAGGGCGGAGGTCAGTAGGGCTGAATTGCTTGAACTTGAAAAGGCGGAAAAGGCGCTTGCCCGTGAAGAGATGATTAAAAACGGTATCTTGCCAAGCGACTCTCCTTTTAGGGCGAATTTTTCCGATACTCAAGAGGAAAACGTTGAAGATAAGCAAGTCACGGAAGAAATTTCCGTAGAAGAAGAGTATCGCAAGTTAGAAGAAAAAGCAGCGACGAATTCAGTTGAAAAAGTTGTAAAAAAACCATTTTACCTCGATGAACAATTGAAGAAAATCGAAAATGATTTAAAAGGGGTAGAGGGAGAGAGCCAAATCAAATTACGTAATTATTACAGGCGTATTTGCGATACTCTCATTCAAAAAGCGGAGAAGGAAGGCCGCACGGCTGACGCGGAAAAATATAAGCGTGTGAGATGGAGTCTTCTTTCAGATCCAATGTCTGTTCCTCCAGATCAAGGACGAAAATTCGAGTAAGGATAACGTATGAAATTATTTGCAAAAATATTTGTGTTGGTGTTTTGTTCTCTTTTTGCAGTCTCTCAATTGGATGCAAAAGCTCCGTTAAGGACGAAAAAATCAGGCGTTAAAAAGAGTGCGGCAGTGGCACCTGCTAAACCTTATAGTCCCGTTCGCAGAGCACCGTATCAAGGTGCAATCTCATTCGATGCGGATACTGGCAGAATCCTCTTTTCCGATCGAGCGAACGAGATAGCGTATCCAGCGTCTGTTACGAAGCTTATGACGCTTCTTTTAGTCGTTGAAGACCTTTACAAGGGCGTATACGAGGCGAGCGATAAGGTAACCGCGTCTTGGAGAGCTTGTCAAGAAAAGCCGAGTATTGCAGGGTTGAAGCCTGGTCAACAGATGACGGTTGACGATTTGCTCTTTACGCTTATGGTAAAAAGCGCAAACGATTCGGCTGTCGCACTTGCCGAATTTTCTGTAGCCCGTAATGCAAATCGTGAAATCGAAAAGGGCGATTTGGAAATTTTCATTAGGCGTATGAACGATAAAGCGAAGGAGCTTGGGATGACGAAAACGAATTACCAAACTCCAAACGGATATCCTCCAAAGCCTGGTTCTAAAAAGCCATTTGATACCTCAACTGCAGCAGACCTCGTAAAGCTTGCTTCGGCAGTAATAAAATATCCATTGGTCTTCCGTTATACGAATAAGAAAATTGTAACTGTTACTGATGGTGCAGGAAAGCCTTTACGTTTTGTAAACCACAACAATATTCTCGTAAAAAACAAGTGGAAGATTTTGAATAAGAAGGGCGAGTCTGAAGTAGACGGATTGAAAACGGGATATATTGACATGGGAGGCTCTTCAATCATTTTAACGGGTAAGCGTCGTGGCCATAGAGCGGTCGTTATCGTTTTGGGTAGTGATAGAGCACCTATGCGTGATGAGAATGCACGGCGTTTAATGGTTGAAGCATTGGATGCAATAGCAGGCCCGGAATGATGCCTATAATTCCTATTCTTTTATCATTTCTTGTTTGCTTTCTTCTCCCTTTTGTAATAAAGTTTTTCATAGTCCGGCATTGGGGGGAGCCGGTGTCGGTTAGAGTTGATCCTTTATGCCCACGGGCGAGTGATATTGCCGATTATTTCCGCCAAATAGCGATTTCTTTAGATGAAAATCCACGGCGTATGCGTCTTACCTTAAACGGTTGTAATGAAGAGGGGAAAGCGATTTCTCTCGATTTTAAAAAGGATAAGACGATGCAGGTTTTCGTCGGAGAGGAGTGTGAGAATTTTTCTCTTCGCAACAGATGGATAGCCGAGCATCCTTTGCCGCTTGTGTTTTCAGGCAGAAAACGTGTTCTTTACATTCAAGTGGTAGATGCAAACCGTTTCCGTGTTATGGCTTCCCATCCTTTTACATTCCCGATGTATGTTTACCTGTTTTCAATGATTCTTTTTTGCATAGGTTTATTTATCCCCTCGTTAGAATGTATAGTAAGCTCACTTTCTTTTTCCCTTTCCGTAATGTTGTGTAATAGGACGGGAAATAGGGAATAGAATAGCCAAAACACTAATATTATGTTAAAATAAAAGTATGATTAAATTTACAGAATCTCAAAATAAAGCAATTGCTGCTGGAATCACTTCTCTTTCGGTGATGGTTGTTATTGCTTTTGTGACATTGATTTTTATTGGCATTGGAAAATGTCTGTCTTTTCTTTCTCCCGCAATTACTCCTGTCGTTTTAGGATTGTTCCTTTCAATGTTGTTTAAACCGTATTATGTTTGGTGGAAGAAGCAAGTAAAAAATCCGTCTATTGCGGTAATTTGTATGTTGACGTCCATCCTTTTGCCGTCGGGGCTTTTGATTTATACTTCTGGAGCAGTCTTGTTGAATCACACATTCCATTTGATTTCCATGATTCCCGATGTCGTCGTAAAATTGAGTGAGTGGGTTAATTCTACTTTCCCGGAAGCTCATACCCGTCTTGCTTCATGGGGAATTCCGTCAGAACATCTTTTGTTTTTTACCGAACCTGCCCGTTACTACAAAGAACTTTCCTCGACAATCGCTTCTTCGTACGGCGATACAATGGTGAAAACGGGATTTGGATTAGTCAAATACGTAATGGGGCTCGGTTCGTATTTGATTATGTTGATCTTTTTCGTCTACTTCCTCATGCGTGAATCTTTGACGGGAAAAGATTACGTCAATATGCTTCCTTTCTTGAAGGACGATACGAAAAAGTTTGTAGCCCAGCAAATCGATTCATTCTCGGATATTCTCGTAAACTTTTTCCAACGTCAGGTTCTTATCTGTTTGATTGAAGGATGTTATTACGGCGTAGGCTTCTTGCTCGCTGGTCTTCCCGGTGGTTTCGTGTTGGGATTTTTGCTCGGCGTATTGAACCTCATTCCTCTTTTTGGAACGATTGTCGTTTTGCCTTTTGCTCTCTTGATTGGATATTTTGGAGCAGGGTGCGGCTTTGTCGTGTTTATTACCGTTCTTGTTGTGTGGGCGGCAGGACAGGTATTCGACGGATATTTGATTACTCCGAAAATTCAAGGCGATAAAACAGGTCTTGGATATGCAGGCGTTATTTTCTCGTTCTTCTTCTGGGGCGTTGTTTTCCAATCCTTGATGGGGTTGTTGTTGGCAATTCCATTGAGCGCGTTCTGCGTCGTCTTTTGGCGTGCAGTCAAGGAACGCTACATAAGAGGCATCATTTGATTTAATTATTGAAAGGAAAAAATAATGGCAACAAAAAAAATAGCAGTTGGTAAAGATACAGGCTTTCAAGCTCCGCTTAAAGCATTAAACTTTTTAAAGGCTAATGCAGGTGCAAAGCCAAAGAAAGTTTGTATCGCGTGGGAACGTGAAGACGGCAATGTTTATCGTTACGATATGCCAATCCCTTCACGCATTCATCCTGCCGCAATGATTGGCGTCCGTCACCTCGCAGAACGTATCGCAAAGTTTGTCCTTTGGTCGGCAGGCGGTTGGAAACTTCACCTCTCCGGTCCAGATGAAATCGTAAAGCCTATCGCAAATGCGTATACGAAGAAAGGTGCTCGCGCATTCGATTACAATTTCTTCGGCGATCTTTATGCTCGCAAGATGGAAACGGTTATCGTTCCTGAAAAGAAAATGCCTGTGACAAACGAACGCGAAGTCATTGTAAAGAACAACACGAATGGCAACCGTATCGGTTTCGACCTCGGCGCCAGCGACTTTAAGATTTCCGCATTGAAGCGCGGCAAGGTTGTCTTCTCGAAGGAATTCCCCTGGGATCCTCGTAATCAGCCAGATCCTGAATACCACTATCAAAAGCTTTCTGCAGGCTTAGAAGAAGCAGCAGCTTCTCTCGGCGGCAAGGTTGACGCAATCGGCGGTTCAACTGCCGGCACTCTCGTAGGCAAGCGTCTTGGTCCTGCATCTTTGATCCGCGCAGTTCTTGAAAAGAATCCGGACAAGAAGGATGTCGCACGCAACCTCTTCACGCGTATTGAAGAAGAATGGCAATGCCCATTTGAAGTGTTTAACGACGGTGACGTTACGGCTCTTGCAGGCGCTATCGCCACTAAGAAGGCTGGTGTTCTTGGTATTGCAATGGGCAGCTCCGAAGCTGTCGGTTACATCAACCAGAAGGGCGCTTTGACCGGTCGTATTTCCGAACTCGCATTTGCTCCTGTTGACCTTAATCCAAACGCAGGCGTTTGCGAATGGAGTAAGGATGCAGGTGTTGGCGCAATGTACTTCTCACAGCAGGCCGTCAACTTCCTCGCTCCTCGCTACGGATTCAAATTCCCGGCGAAGATGGGCTTGCCGGAACGTTTGAAAGTTGTTCAAGCAGCTATGGCAGAAAACGATGAACGCGCGCTTCGTATCTACCTTATGATCGGTCGCTATCTCGCAAACTCTGCAGCATGGTATCGTGAATTTTATGATTATTCAAATCTTATGATTCTCGGTCGTGTTACGAGCGGCTTTGGTGGAGATATTATTCTCAACACCGCAAAACTCGGTCTTGAAGCAATCGATCCTCTCTTGGCGGAACAAATCGATATCTTTATGCCAGATGAAAAGACGCGTCGTCTCGGTCAGTCCGTAGCAGCGGCACAAATCCCGGTAATCAAGTAAGATACAAATGACAATTCATCCAACCGTGCGAGCGGTTGGATGAAATTTTATATAGAATTGTTAAACGACAGGAATACGAAATGGCAAAGTTGACAGATATTTCTTGGGAAGATTTTCAGGCTCTTCCTCTTGAATCCAAACGTCCTTATCTTGAAAGACCAGAAGGGGATGGCGCTCCATACCACACTCTTTTTGCTCAACAATTCGATAAACCTTTATTGGAACGTTTGACGTCGCTTGCAAACAGAATTCGTTTTATGTCGAAAACAAAAGAAGGTGCTCTTTTCTTAAAATCGCTTCTTCCTCACAAAAGAGCGATGCTTTATTTTTCGCAGCCAAGCTCGAGAACGTTTTTGAGTCACCTTGCCGCCTGTCAGATTTTAGGTTTGACTACAGGAAGTGTCCGTGATTCAACGACGTCTTCAGAATTCAAAGGCGAATCTAAAGAAGATTCGATCCGTACGTTTTCTTCGTATTTCGATATGATCATCATGCGCACTACGGATAAAGGACTTGCAGAAAAAATGTCATGGGAGCTTTCAAATTCTTCGCGCCCGATTCCGATTTTAAATGCCGGTTCTGGAAAAGATCAACATCCCACACAAGCGCTTCTTGATATTTATACTCTCATCCGTTCTTTCGAAAACAACGGCGGATTAAAGGACCGCACAATCACTTTCTGTGGCGATTTGATGAGAGGCCGTACTGTCCGCTCATTAAGTTATCTTTTGACGAATTTTGAAAACATCCGTCAAATTTTTGTTGCACCTCCTCAACTTCAAGTTCCTGACGATGTTATTGAAATCTTAAAAGCTCACAATGTGGAGTATATGATTTCAGATAATTTGAAGGAAGCAACCGCGATTTCTGACGCCGTATATATGACGCGTATCCAGGATGAGTGGGATGAATCAAAGGGAGAGTCCAAAAAGATCGATGTGTCAAATTTCAAGTTTGGCGCGGAAGAATTAAAACTCCTTCCTAAAACCGGCGTCATTATGCATCCGTTGCCGCGTCGTGACGAAATCGCAACGTGCTGCGACCACGATCCGCGCGCGATGTATTGGAGGCAAATGCGCAATGGTATGTGGATCCGTTCTGCTCTTATTGCAATGACGTTCGGGTTTGAAAAGCAAATTATGTGTTTTGGCGCTTGATATAAAAATGATAAAACGAATCCTTTTCCTGTTTACAAGCCTGTTGTCGGTTTTTTTATTCGCCGATATAAATTTCCCTGCAAAAAATTGGGTTGACCGTGTCGACCCAATGGCTTCGCCGTATGCGGTGAAGGGCGGAACATTTCGCTTTAACGGCGGCCAATCCCCTAAAAGCTACAATGCGTATATTGACAATAACACATATACGCATACGGCGTTTGGGTTGATGTATGAAACTTTGATTTCAACCGATCCCGAAACATTGGAATTCGTTCCTTGTCTTGCAAAAAAATGGACTGTTTCAGACGACGGCTGCACATTCACTTTTGAAATTGATCCCGAAGCAAAATGGTCGGACGGTGTGCCGGTTACGGCAGAGGACGTAAAGTGGACCTTTGATACTATTCTCGACCCTAAATCCGATGCGGGGGCATATATTGTAATTTTAAGCAGTTTCCATTCGCCGGAAATAATTACCAACGCAAATGAAACCGTGCATCGCACGATAAGGTTCCGCTCAAAATCGAATAAGCGTGAATGGCGCTCTCTGCTTAATTGCGGAACGTTTGAAATTATGCCGCGCCACGCTCTTGAGGGCAAAAATTTTACGGCGATAAATTTCTTGAATACTCCCGTCTCTGGACCTTATAAACTTACAAGAATCGATGAGCAATTTGAGGTTGAGTTCACCCGTCGTAACGATTGGTGGTATGCGTCTCGCCCTTCGGCTCAATATGTCTACAATTTCGACAAGATTGTTTTTCGTTATTATTCAGACAACGAAAATGCGTTTGAAGCGTTTAAGAAAAAGAAAATCGATCTTTATCCAGTTTATTCCGCCCATCTTATGGTGAAAGGGACAAAAGGTAAATTGTTCGACAGGCGATGGATAAAGGTTAATCGTGTGACAAACCAAAAGCCTATGGGCTTTCAAGGTTTCGTTATGAATATGAGAAAATTTCCTTTCGATGATATACGCGTACGGAAAGCTCTCGCTCTTTTGCTCGATCGTGAAACGATGAACAAAACAATTATGTATTCCGAATACGAAATGTCCAATTCATATTATCCCGATTTGTACGACAGCAAAAATCCATGTAAGAATAAAAAGTGGCCTTTTGATCCTGCAGAGGCAAAAAAACTTTTGAAAGAGGCGGGATGGGTAAAGAACGCAAAGACGGGATTTTTAGAGAAGGATGGAAAACCTTTCCAGTTTACTTTCCTTTCCCGTATGCCTGGCGAAGATAAGTTCCTCGCTCTTTACAACGAATCGTTGAAAGATGCTGGAATTAAAATGGATATTGTCCGAAAAGATTTCGCCAGTTGGATGCGAGATATGGATAAGTTCAATTTTGAAATGTCGTGGGCTGCATGGGGAGCGTCAATATTTAAAAACATGGAGCCGCTTTGGGGCAGTAAAGAGGCCGACCACGATGGCGGAAATAATTTGACGGGCTTTAAGAGTGAAGAGGCGGATCGGTTGATCAATCTTGAAAAGGGGGAGTTTTCTGTCGAAAAAAGAATGGATTACTACCGCCAAATGGATTCTATTTTTGCCGCCAATATGCCGTATATTCTCCTGTGGAATACGAGTCAAACGCGACTGCTCTATTGGAATAAATTCGGAATGCCAAAAGCCGTTCTCGGCAAGTATGGTACGGAAACAGCCGCCGTTAGATACTGGTGGTATGATGAAGATGCGGCAGAAGAATTAGAAGAGGCGATCTCTTCTAATTCCTTCTTGCCTTAAAATCGTTACGGGCGAATTATTCCGTCGCCGGTAACGACGTATTTGTAGGAAGTTAATTCCTCAAGCCCCATAGGCCCGCGCGCATGAAGCTTGTCCGTTGAAATTCCGATTTCGGCACCCATGCCGAATTCCGCTCCGTCAGTGAAACGGGTGGAAACATTCCAATATACGGCGGCGGAATCAACGTCACGCAAAAATGCTTTCGCTTTGGCCTCATCTCCAGTCACGATTGCATCAGAGTGGTGCGAACCGTATTTGTTGATGTGTTTTACGGCTTCATTTATATCTTTTACTTTCTTCACGTTTATATCGAGAGAAAGGTATTCATACGAATAATCGGGATTGTCGCATTCCTTGTGAAGGGTGACTTTCTTTTCTTCCGCCCATTTTTCGACCATTGGCATAAATTGATCTGCGATTTTTTCGTTCAAAAGCAGGCACTCCGCCGCATTACACGCGCTTGGGCGTTGGACTTTTGAATTGTCCAATACTTTGAGAGCCATTTCAAGGTCGGCGCTTTCGTCAACATAAACGTGGCATACACCTTTGTAATGTTTCAAAACAGGAATGAGGGCCGCTTCGCACATGGCTGTGATAAGGCGCTCTCCGCCACGGGGAATGGCTACATCCACAAGGCCTACGGAGCGAACGAGCTCTGTGACGCCTGCGTGATCAGTTGTTTTAACGAGCTGAACGGCATCGGCAGGCAACCCTGCTTTTGCCAATCCCGCGCGGACGGCTTCATTAAGAGCCATGTTTGAGCGAAGCGCTTCGCGCCCACCACGAAGAATGATGGCGTTTGATGTCTTTAAGCAAAGAGCAGCCGTATCTACGAATACGTTTGGACGGGATTCAAATACGACCGCAATCACGCCGAAAGGTTCGCGTACTTTGCGTATTTCAATGCCGACAGGACGCGAGACTTCCTTTATGATTTCGCCTACTGGATCTGGCAAATTGATAATGTCGCGAACGCCTTGTACCATTGAAGCAAAACGGGAAGGGGTGAGAGTGAGACGGTCAACCATAGGGGCAGAAAGACCATTTTCAATCGCGGCTTTTACATCTTCAGCATTCGCCGCGTCAATTGCATCTTTCATTTCTTCAAGAGAATTTGCAATTTCTTCAAGGGCTTTATTTTTTTGTTCTGTCGGGATTGGGCGTAATTCTGCCGCTGCTGCACGAGCTCTTATGCCAAGTTCGCGAATCTCTTCTGCTGTTGTCATTGTTTTCTCCTTTTTCTGAAAGTTTTCTTTTCTTCTTTAAAATCAAAATACGGAATTGCCAAATCGTATTTCCCTATGCAGGTACAACTAATTATAAACTCTATTGACGTACTTTGTGAAGGAATTCTTTTTGAGGATTTCTTGGATGTTTTCCCCGATTCGTATTCCTCGTTGATGATATTGCCGTTTTCATCTCGGAAAATCAGTTTCGACGTGAAACGAAATTCGTCTTGTTTCCTGTTGTCTCTTTTTGTGAGAAGCCTGATATTCGTGTAAATTTTTTCCTCGCCGCTTTTTACAGGAATAGTTTTTGAGAAGTGGGTTGTGGATAGTTTTTTATGTTCAATGCACCAGACCGTTTCGTCCTTTACATAGTTGCGGTCGATGTGAACCTTTTGTGACGCAGCGTCTTCATGTCCGGCCTGCCATCCGTTTGCGAGGGGGATTGTATGCAGTTGAATGTTTTGTCTTTCCACTCTCTGTGTAATGACGGATGGGCTTTCTTGGGGAAAGTTTACCTGCGGCAGAGCAGAAGTGGATTTAGACAACTTTGAAATTATAAGTGATGTAAAAACCAAGAAGATCGATAAGGCGATAAGGATTGTCGGCAAAAAATTCGATAACGGGCGATTTTTCTTTTTCTCGATTTTTGTTGCGGGAATTATTTCTTTTCCAAAGCTCACATTGTTTCTGACAGAAGGCCTGCGGCGTTCTTTCGTTCTTTCGTTCAACCATGGCGCTTCTTCCATGCCTTTGCCAGACATTTTTATCCGATACGATTCCAAGTCAAAAGGCAGGGAGCGGAAATACACTTTATTCTCGACATCATCATAGATGCAATAAGAACTTCTGCAAATTCCGTGTCGCGGATATCCGACGCTTCCTGGATTTACAATATACCTGACACCTTTTTCGAGCGTGAAATCTTGAGCTTGCAGTTGTTTCGTAGTACCATCTTCTAAAAGGGCGAAAATTGCAGGCTCATGGGTATGGCCTACAAAAAGGAGCGGCTCTTTAGTTTCTTCCCAAGAAGGGATTGCATCGTCGGAAGAAAGAATGTAATTGAAATTTTTAGGATCGGAAAAATCCCCGTGTGCACAGGCAAAGTTTTTTTTCGTGCATGAATAGGGGAGATGGCGAAGCCAATTCAACGCTTCGCGGGTTAAAAGTTTTTTATGTTTTTCAATTGAGAGGGCTGCGAAATCAGTGAAATCTTCAACGGGAAATCGTGATGATACCGCATCGTCATGGTTGCCTGCAAGACACACGTGAGCTTCGCGATAAATAAGTTCTAAAGCTTCAACGGGTTCAGGTCCATATCCTAAAATATCACCTAAGCAAATAATTTCATTTGCATTAAAATCGTGTGCATCAGTTAAAACCGCTTTGAGGGCGGTTTTATTTGCATGAATATCTGAAATTATTGCGTATCGCATGTATTAATTTTATCAAAATATCGGGAAATAAAAAAGGTACTTGTTTTTCAAAGAAAAAAATAGTATAATATTACTCGTTTTATGACTCGTTGGCGAGAGTAGCTCAATTGGTAGAGCATCAGATTGTGGATCTGAGGGTTGCGGGATCGTGCCCCGTCTCTTGCCCCATTACGGGGAAGTAGCTCAGTTGGTAGAGCATCACGTTCGCAACGTGAGGGTCGGCGGTTCGACTCCGCTCTTCTCCACCATCTTATGCGAATTATAAAACAAGTAAGAAGCGGCTTTCATCCATAATTATTCGGATGCGCCGCGTTTTTTGTTTATCCCATCCCACATCCAACGAGACACGCGGGACAACCAAGACAGCCAGGACAAACGGGACTAAACGTCGAGTCCCGTCTAACCATTCCCCTTAAAATTTTCGTATCTTTCGTAAT
>JAGCMU010000056.1 GCA_017646325.1 Kiritimatiellia bacterium | reverse complement strand
CGTCTCGTCAAGGCATTGAAGGTAGAAGATATTGAAAAGGGCGCGAAGGCCGCTTCGCGAGCGGGGCTTGATGTCCATCTTACGTTTATGTTCGGTTTCCCGTGGGAAGGGGAAGAAGAGATCAAAAACACGGTCGCCCTTGCGCGGAAGTTTTTGCGTAAAGCGTATGCGTCAACTCTCCAGTGCACAATGACGATTCCCTATCCTGGCACGCCTTTATTCAAGGAACTCTCCGTTTCGGATGGTTTGACGTCTCTTGATTGGGACGATTATGATATGCGCAAGCAGATTATGAAAACGCCTCTCGTCGAGGATGGTAGAATTCAAGAGGCTGTGCGCGAGGTGTATAAAGGCTTCTTTCAGATAGAGGCGTTATTGCGTAGAATCTTTTCGACAAAAACGATTTTTGATTTTGGTTTTTATTATAGAGGTGTTCGTTCATTGATAGGTCATTTGGTTGATTTCAAAAAGAGATAGCTTATAGAAAAGAGGAGTTAAAATGTCAACAACACTTGACAAGATTGCAGCAAATCCAGAAGAGTTTTCATTTTCTGTAGACCGATTGGGCGAATGTAAAATCCCTTCTCCCGTCCGCCACCATGATTTTATTCATGAAGGGGAAAAGATTTTAATTTCAAACAGCATCCCTGATTTGAAGAAGTGGAATAGCAAGCTTGATAAAGAACCGGCTTTCGAACGCGCAGGTCCTTATGAAAAAATTTTCCATGATCCAAGCTGGACGAGAGTTGCGATTTTGACGGCTGGCGGACTTTGCCCGGGGCTTAACAATGTTATCAAGGGTCTCGTTGAAATTTTGACATT
Source organism: Kiritimatiellia bacterium (assembly GCA_017646325.1). Classification (GTDB taxonomy): domain Bacteria; phylum Verrucomicrobiota; class Kiritimatiellia; order RFP12; family UBA1067; genus RGIG9934. The sequence continues at coordinate 4,011 of JAGCMU010000056.1, read as the reverse complement.
CGATTACGGAATTAAAACAATTTGGGGAATCCGTTTCGGATATGCCGGCCTTAGCCCTCGTTTCGGATATCAACCGATTCCGCTTAATGCCGACGTAGTTGACACGATCCACGAATTGGGAGGAACTATTTTAGGTTCTTCACGCGGCCAGCAGCCGACGGAAGAAATTGTGGATACTCTCGTTCGGATGAATATCAACGTTCTCTTTTGCATTGGCGGCGACGGCTCTCTTCGCTGTGCGCGTGATGTCGCCGATGAATGTAAGGCGCGCAACCTTTCTATTTCTGTCGTCGGTGTTCCAAAGACGATTGACAACGATCTCCAATTTGTAGGGCCTTCTTTCGGTTTTGAAACTGCCGTTGCCGAAGCGACGACGGTCATCCGCTGCGCGCACATGGAGGCGAAGGGAACGTTTAACGGAATTGGTCTTGTTAAACTCATGGGTCGCGATTCCGGATTTATTGCAGCGTATGCGGCGATGGCAAACCCTGTCGTCAACTTCTGTCTTATCCCGGAAACCGATTTTGAGATGGATGGCGAGCGTGGGCTTTTAAAAGCTTTGGAACGCCGTTTTGCAAGCAACAAAACGCACACGGTTATCGTTGTTGCGGAAGGCGCGGGGCAGAAATTGATTGATTCTGTGCAGGAACAGCGCGACGCAAGCGGCAATATTCTCAAAAAGGACATCGGGGAATATTTGCGCGTAAGAATAACGGATCACTTTAAAAAGATCGGCATAACCACGAGCGTTAAATATTTTGACCCGAGTTACATGATTCGAAGCGTGCCTGCTCGTGGAACGGATGCAATCCGCTGTTACATGCTTGCCAGAAACGCAGTTCACGCGGCGATGGCAGGCCGTACAAATTGTGTTGTCGGTACGATCGGGGAAAGCTATACGCTCGTTCCGATTCGCCTTGCAACGATTGAAAGGCAGAAGGTTTCTCTTAATGGCGACTTGTGGCGCAGTGTAATGGATGCAACGGGCCAAGAATTTTATTTCAATAGCGACGCGCAAGGATGTTCGTCGTTAAAGCAAGTGGTGGCGCCTTGATATGATAGATGATTATGAACTTATTGATTCCGGCGGCGGACGCAAGTATGAGAAGTTCGGTCAAGTGACACTCGTACGTCCTTGCTCGCAGGCGTTATGGCAACCGGGTAATCCGTCTTCTTGGAAAAAGGCTCTTGCCACATTTGATCGCGAAGACGGCAACCATTGGCATGGACGAAATTCTCTTCCGAACCAATGGAACATAACAACGGCAGGGATAAAGTTCAAACTTTCAGGAACAGACTTTGGTCATTTGGGGATTTTCCCCGAGCAACGCGATCAGTGGAAGTGGATTAAAAAGACTATCGGGGAAGCGGTTCAAAGCGGACGAAAAATTTCCGCATTGAATTTATTCGCGTATTCCGGCGGTTCGACAATGGCATCATCTCTCGGAGGGGCTGAAGTGTGCCATCTCGACGCTTCAAAGGGTATGGTTCAATGGGCAAGAGAAAACGCCGCATTGAATGGATTGAAGGATAAACCTATCCGCTGGATTGTAGACGATGCCCACAAGTTTATGGCGCGTGAGGCAAGAAGAAACAGAAAATACGATGTTGTGATTCTCGATCCTCCCACATTTGGGCGTGGTGCGAATGGGGAAATGTATAAGATCGAACGCGATTTGGCAACAACATTTGAGCTCGTTAAAGGGGTAATGAGCGACAATCCATTGTTCGTATTGTTCTCTTCTCATACGCCGGGACTTTCGCAAATCGTGGCTGAAAATATTTTGCGTCAACAATTTCCAAAGGCAAAGGTAATTGAATCTGGGGAAATGCTTTTGGAAGGGAAAGAAGTCTCTTGCCCGTCAGGGGTTTATTGTCGCGCCATTTTTTGATAAAATATTATTTCAATGAGCATAAATTTTAAATTGGGACGCTTTGTTCCATTGCTTGTCGTTGTTTTATGTATGTTGTATGGGTTTGCGAATATGTTTGTTCGCTTATCATATATATTCAATGACAAGATGGAAGATATGTCGTTCGGATGGTATGTGCCGATATTCTCGTTGTACGTTCTTTGGACACAACGCAGAGAATTGGTAAATGTTGCCGCACGCCCATCGTGGGGAGGCTTGCTTGCGAGCATACCATTTTGTATCATTGCTCTTTTAGGTTCACGCGGTTTGCAGGTGCGCTTTGAACAGATTGGTTTTATTGGATTGTGCGTTACGATTCCGTGGACGTTTTTTGGCTGGCGTTTTGCGCGATGCTTTTTCTTCCCTGCCGTGTACCTTCTTTTTACAATTCCTCTTTCGACGTTTTTAGATGCCGTAACGATTTATCTCCGACTCCTCGCAAGTTCAACGGCCCTTTCTTTGTTGCACGGGTTTGGCATAGACGCCGTTCAAAACGGTACGGCTATAATTTCAAACGGGATGCATCCGTTTTCAATTGACGTGGCAGAACCATGCTCCGGGCTTCGTTCGTTATTTGCCTTGATGGCTCTGACGGCGGCATACGCATGGTTTAACTTGCCTACATGGGGCAAGCGTTTTGCTCTCTTTGCTTCATCCATTCCGATTGCCGTTTTGGGGAATGTCATTCGGATTATTTCAATTTGCATAGTCGCGGCTTCTTCAAATGAAAAATTCGCACTTGGATTTTACCACGATTATTCTGGATATATCGTTTTCATATTTGCAATTATTTCAATGCTTGGAGTAAGTAACCTTATTTCGAGATTTGGAAAAGAAAGGGGCGGCGCAAAGGCTGATAAAGATGAAAAAGAGGAAGATTGCGAAAATCCAAAGGACTTTGGAAAGACGCTCTCTCCTGTCGTTCTCGTTTCAACGATTGTTTTATGTGCAGTTTTTGTTTTTCAAGGCTCTACCCCAGCCCCGGAGATAACGCAGCCTCCAAAAATTGTATTGCCTGAAAAGATGAAGGGAATGTCTGTATCAGATGTGTTTTATTGTCATAAGGAGCAATGCTCGGCATCCTTTACATCGACGCAACTTGAAGGCTCTCGCACGTGTCTTGTGTGTGGAGGGGAAATGTTCAATATTTCCTTAGGAGAGAAGACGGTTTTGCCGTCGGATACTGTTATCAGCAGAAAAATGTATGAAGATTACGCGACAACTTACAGATATTGCGTATCAAGTGTTGTCGGGGGAGTCAATAAAAGCTCGATTCACCGTCCGGAATTGTGTTTGCCTGCACAAGGCTTCCTGATGAAAGAATCTATCGACATTAAAGTCGGCGAACGTCCTTTTAGAGTAATCCAGATATTGCATAAGAATGGAATGTCATCGTTTCTTGCTTACACGTTTTTCAATCAGGCGGGCGTAAATACATCCTCGCATACGTATAGAATTTTTACGGATACTTGGGACAGAAGCGTCTTGAATCGCGTGGATCGTTGGGTTATGATAACAATACGTGTTACATCTCATCTTTCCAATAGAGGCGTTGAAATATCGAATCCTGAAGATATCAAACAGCTTACCGGCTTTTTGGAAAAACTGTTTGACGGAGAATTGAAGGAGGGCGAACTATGACGGAAATCGGATATCAGCTGTTGGCGGCATTTGCTTCAACATTTTTGATAGGCCTTGTGCTTACGCCTTTGTGCAGAATGTTTTCCGTTAAGATGGGAATGGTCGATTTGCCAAGCAAGCGCCGTATAAACAAAAAGCCCATTCCACGCGCTGGCGGTCTTGCTATTTACATAAGTTTTGCGGCCGTTATGTTGGTGGCAATGCTTGCGCTGAATTTGAAGATGTCTCCGATTGTATCAAATACAACTTTGGCAAATACGATTCTGTTGGGCGGAGTATTGTGTTTAGTCGGGCTTGTCGATGATAAATGGGGAATGAAACCGATAATAAAATTTGCGTGTCAAATAGCAGTTGCTGTAATGGCGGCGATATTTTGCGATGTCGGTTTTAGATTTATCCCTGCGCTATCCTGGCTTCCCGTGTGGGCAGATATCGTATTGACCGTATTCTGGATAGT
>JAGCMU010000055.1 GCA_017646325.1 Kiritimatiellia bacterium | reverse complement strand
GGCGGGCGATTGCTGCGATAACGATAAATCATAAACTCCTCTGCAGGAAGGATATGATCCCATGCAAAAGCTTGATTGTATTTATCTCCCACATTCACAGGAATTATCGTTTTCTTTCCGTTCAATTCGACTTCCGCTTTTATATCAACCTTTTTGAACACATTAAGATCGTTGCCTGGAGCAAGGCTGACCTTCACTGGCAAAGAATTGGTCCCTGCCGGAATTTCAAGAGGCGAAAACCTAAGATCCTTTGGCGGTATCAATTTCACTTTTCCATTGAACCCGCCTTTTCTAATCACATTGAACTCTATATTCGCACTAGCCCACAGTCTTCCTGCAATCCCTGAAGCGGATGTCCAAATTCCGACCCCCTCCGATTCTTTATTCACCAGCAATTCGTAGAAATATTTTTCTCCACCAAAACCAGTAGCATCAGAAATTTCAAGTTCATATGTCCCTTGCTTTTTAAACTCATATGTCCCATAAGGATCGCACTCGCCTTGTATTAATGCGCCCACATGAAGTTGTTCTTCAATATCATCAAACACCTTCAATACATTACCGTCACGATCGCGTAAAACCATTTGAGCATCAAGCCTTGAAGCTATTCTTCTTGCACGAAGATCAAACACGTATTTGCCCGGCGATGAAATATTGATACGATGACGTGCCTTCATTCCGTCTCTTGGAACCGCACCTTTAAAAAGACGACCTTCCTTTATTTCAGAAACAGGTGACTTCCAAATCGACAATTTATCGTACGGTTTATTCTGCGTTCCTTTCGTCACCGCTATTGAATACACGAAATCAGCGCGACCTCGGAAAAGATTGTCACGAATCTCCAACACATATTTACCCGTCGTTTTCGGTGTAAACTCCAAAACAGGATCCGGATGAAATCCAAAGTCATCCGCAAACGCACATTCCTTTCCATTTTGATCAATAACCTTTAAAACAGGATTGAAAAAGCCTGGAACCGCATCTCCTATGTAAGGCTGAAATTCACGCCCTACTACCTGCATACAAACTTTCTCGCCTGCAACCAAAGACAACTCAAACCTATCTGTCTCGCCTGGCATTATTTGCCCATTGAGAACAATCGGCAATCCTTTTACAGGCAATGGAGACATGTCTCGTCTCTTAGGCGGAACATATAACCGCTCCTCAAGCTGAGGCTCATCGGTTATTAAAACAGGTCTTGGAGGAGACATCCCGTTTATTGCTGAAGCCAACAACTTTCGAGTTCCAACTTTTGCGTTCTTATCAACCGCTATAGTTACCAGCACTCGTTGCCTTAACGACGGCGTCATCTGCAAGGCGTTTTGCGGCACATATAGATAATGCTCAACAATTGAAAGCTTTTGAGCGTCCAATTCCCCCAACACATTCCACCAGGTGTTTGACCGCCACTCGTTCAAACGAGGATCATCAGGAAGCGGCGGTCTTTCCCGTTTGCCTTCCGCAATCGCGTCAAGCCACTTGTAGAGATATCGTCTCTGCATACTTGCCGGAGGAGAAAAACCAGGAACGTTCTCCACTTCAAGTATTTTAACACCGTCTCCCGACAAATGGAATTTCAAACCGCCCCACAAATACTGCCCGCCGACAATCACACGATTCGTTGTCCCGCGCTGCAAGGATGACGGATAAACATATCCTACATAAGGAGGAGCAGCAACACCTGCTGTTGCCAAAACAAGAGAAAACACCGCTAACAATTTCTTCATATCATCCCTCCTTCCCTATACATAGATTTCGCGCAATCGACCCTCTCCCGTCGACTTGGGAAGAATCGAAAGTTTTTTTCTTTTCGGATTCGGTAATTCACGCTCAGGATCGACACCGCATAACTCGTAAATACTTCCGAGAAAATCTTGCGGCGACACAGGACGCTTCGCGACAGCCGT
>JAGCMU010000054.1 GCA_017646325.1 Kiritimatiellia bacterium | reverse complement strand
GTATGGCTTGAGGTTGATTTAAATAAACTCAAGCGCAATTATCAGAAAATTGCTACGGCGGTTACGCCGGCAAAGGTGCTTTGCGTAATGAAGGCAAATGCGTATGGACTTGGTGTTTTGCCGTATGCGACAGCATTGGCAAGTACAGATACTTGCGGATTTGGTGTTGCAGAGCCATTTGAAGCATTGCAGTTGAAAAAGGCATTCCCTGAAAAAAAAGTACAGGTCCTTTCTTCCATTTTGCCTGATGAAATCGAACCTATGGTTGAAGCGGGGATCGTTTTACCCGTTACTGATTTTGAAAGCGCAAAATTGATTTGCGAGGCAGCCTTAAAATTGGGAAAGGTCGCAAAAGTCCATTTTAAACTTGATACGGGAATGGGGCGCCTCGGTGTCTTGGCAAATGAAGCGTTCAGGGTTATAAGAAATGTAAAGCTTCTTCCTAATGTAGATTGTGAAGGAATTTTTTCCCACTGTCCCATGGCGTATGACCCTATAAATCCATTTACAAACGATCAAATACTTTTGTTTAAATCAATTATCGCGCAGCTTTCTTCCGAAAGGATTTACTTTAAATACATTCACATTGCCGCATCTGATGCGATAAATAATTTTCCTGATGCGATGAAGCCACCTTTTAATATGGTCAGAACGGGAATTAACTTACATGGATCGTTTGATCCCAACGGGCGGCGCGCTCTTTCGTTAGAGTCCGTATTGACTTTAAAAACGCGCGTCGCGCAAGTGAGGACGTTGCCCGCTGGAACGACGCTTGGGTATGGGCGCACATGGTGCTTGAATAAGGAAAGCCGAATCGCCACAATTTCAGCAGGGTATGCAGACGGACTTCCTTTAAGTTTGACGAATCGCGGAAGGGTGCTTATAAAGGGCGTTGTCTGTCCGATAGTCGGAAGAATTTCAATGGATTATACGACTGTTGACGTGTCGCACGTTGATGAAGTAAAGCCTGGTGATGAAGTAATTTGTCTTGGCGGTGATGGGGCTTTGGCAATAACGCCCGATGAATGGGCGACGATTAAAGGAACGCACGCATACGACGTCATTTGCTCTTTCGGCAATCGCGTTGAACGTGTTTACATTTAATCCCCCTCCATACGCGAGTACGCTCGTCCTTTCTCCAGCTTGATAAAACGCCTTTCCTAGGGGTTCCATTATATATTGCACTTTTCGAACTGAAAAATCTTGCATTTGATTTTCTAATGCGTTTTTGATATAGTAGTCCTTTCAATTTAAGAAGTTTTGAAAGATAAGAGATGGCAAAAAACAAATATACAGATGAAAATATTGTTCAATTGAGTGATATGGAGCATATCCGTCTTCGCTTAGGTATGTATGTCGGTAGAGCAAGCGATGGTTCGGATTATGATGACGGTATTTACGTGTTGATGAAGGAAGTCCTTGATAATGCGATTGACGAATTCATAATGGGCTTCGGTAAGCGTATTGAAATTAATCTCGATTACGAAACGGGTAAATGCCGAATTCGAGATTATGGCCGCGGAATTCCATTAGGCAAGGTCGTTGACTGCGTATCAAAGTTGAATACGGGCGGTAAATTCAATACCGATGCATTCCAATTTTCTGTCGGTATGAATGGCGTGGGTACCAAGGCGGTAAATGCGCTTTCAACTCATTTTTATGTACGTTCCGTCCGAGAGGGGGAATTTTCCGAAGCGACATTTTCCCGTGGGGATTTGTTGTCGAAAAAAACGGGAAAATGCAAAGATCCCAACGAAAGAAACGGAACGCTTATTGAATTTATTCCCGATGTGGAAATCTTCAAGAAGTACAAATTTCAGGTAAAACACGTTGAACGCCGCTTGCGAATGTATGCATATCTCAATGCGGGGCTTGTTCTCGTCCTTAATGGAAATAGGGTCGTTTCTGACAATGGCCTTGTTGATCTCATCAGCGACGAATGTCAATTTGAAAAGCTTTATGCACCTTTCCATTTTGCTTCAAAGATGCTTGAGTTTACTTTCACCCATACGAACCGCTTTAGCGAAACGTATTATTCCTTTGTGAACGGACAGCATACGACAGAAGGCGGAACTCACTTGACCGCCTTTAAGGAAGGTCTTACAAAGGCTCTCAACGAGTATTCAAAAAAGAAGTTTGACGGCGATGATATCCGTGACGGTATAATCGGAGCGATATCGGTTCGTATCCAAGATCCCGTTTTTGAAGGACAGGCAAAAACAAAGCTCGGCTCTCCCGAAATCCGCGCGAATTTAGTTGCTCAAATCAAGAAAGCGGCAGAAGAGCTTTTCCACCGTTTCCCTGCGGAAGCCGATAAAATGATTGCGAAAGTGGAGGAAACGTCAAAGCTTCGCAGTGAACTTAATTCCGTTAAGAAGAAGGCTCGTGAGCGTGCCGCCGCGGCGTCTGTCAATGTTGAAGGTTTGAAGGATTGCAAAGAACACCTTCGTCTCGATAAAAAGGGCGATAAGAAAGGGTGGGGCGAAGACACAATGATCTTCCTTACGGAAGGTATGTCTGCAGGCGGCACGTTGACTCAGTGCCGGGATGCCTTGAAGCAGGCAGTCTTTTTCTTGCGTGGAAAGCCTCTTAACACGTGTTCCGCAAAGAGGGATACGCTTTACAACAACAAGGAATTCTACAATTTAATCAAATCGCTTGATATCGAAGAGTCGTTAGAACGCTTGCGTTACGGAAAAATCATTTTTGCTACTGATGCCGATGTGGACGGGCTTCATATCCGTAACTTGCTTATTACGTTTTTCTTTAGGTTTTTCAAGCAGTTGATTTTGGATAAACGTGTGTTTATTCTTGAAACACCCTTGTTCAGAGTCCGCAACAAGAAAGAACAATACTATTGTTTTACTGAAGAGGAACGCAAAACGGCTATTCAAAAGTGTGGAAAGAATCCTGAAATCACGCGCTTTAAAGGTCTTGGAGAATTGAACCCTGAGGAGTTCAAGGACTTTATCGGCGAGAATATGCGTCTTACGCAAGTGACGTGCAACAATGACACGCAATTGGAAAAGACGATTGAGTTTTATATGGGTAACAACACGCCAGAGCGACGTTCGTATATTATGGACAATCTCGTTTGTACAGAAGAAAGTTTTGAATAATGTCAGATGATAAAAATAAAGAGCCGCCAAGCATTTTAGATGATTTGGATCTGTTCAATTACAGCAATGCTAAAGATGATGAGCAGAAAGCTTCCTCTCAAGATGACGGCGAATTAAAGGTTGAAGAAGTTGTCGTAGAGAAAAAGCCTTCGGTGTTAAACGATATTTCAAATTCCTATGGCATGACGGGAACGGGGCCATTACGTAATTTGATGGATGAAAACTTCCTTCAATACACGGGCTATGTCATCTGTTCGCGTGCTATTCCAGCTATTGAAGACGGATTAAAACCTGTTCAGCGCCGAATTTTGCACGCTCTTTTTGAAAAAGACGACGGACGCTTTACAAAGGTTGCAAACGTTGTAGGCCATACGATGCAATATCACCCCCATGGAGACGCATCAATCGGGGATGCGCTTGTAGTGCTTGCAAACAAATTGTGGGGCAAAGGATATCTTATAGAAGGGCAGGGTAATTTTGGTAACCTCTTTACCGGTATGCCGTCTGCCGCATCGCGTTATATCGAATGTCGGTTGACAACACTTGCAAAGGAAGAAATTTTCAACAAGAAAACGACTCGTTATATCCCAAGCTATGATGGACGTAATTTAGAACCCGTTTTGCTCCCGTCGAAAATCCCGCTCTTGTTGATGCTTGGAGCAGATGGTATTGCAGTCGGTCTTTCAACTGCGATTTTGCCTCACAATTTCGTGGAACTTCTCGAAGCGGAAATTGCTATTATCCGTAAAGAGAGCGTTACTGTTTATCCTGATTTCCAACTTGGCGGCATAATGGATGTCAGCGAGTATGAAGACGGAAAAGGCAAGGTGAAAGTCCGTGCGGTAATTGAAAACCGCGAAAAGAACAAGCTAGTCATCACGCAATTGCCTTGGGGTGAAACGACGGATTCTTTGATTGCAAATATTGAAGACGCCATCAAAAAGAAAAAGGTGATGGTTCGTCAGATTCACGACCTTACCGCGCAAAATGTTGAAATTGAATTGGTCCTTTCTACGGGGGCAACACAGGAAAAGGTGAAGTCAGCACTTTTCGCATTTACGAATTGCGAAAAGTCCATTTCTTCTCGTCCGATTGTGCTTGATGAAGGCCGTCCGCGCGAAATGACAATCACGCAAATTCTCAAGAAGAATGTGGAACGCCTTATGGCGCTTACGCGTCAGGAATTTGATATCCGTCTTGCTGAACTTGACGATCTTTTCCACGCCCGTACGTTAGATAGAATTTTCATCGAAGAGCGGATTTATAAACGTATCGAAGAGGAAAAGACTCACGAGGGCGTCTTTAACGCCGTTATTGAAGGCTTTAAGCCGTTCTTGAAAGAGCTTCGCAGAAATGAAATCAGCAAAGATGATGTCGAGCGTCTGCTTGCAATTCCAATTCGCAGAATCTCGCAATTCGATATTAACAAAAACCGTGAAGATATTAAAAAGATCATCCAAGAGGAAGATGAAGTACGCAAGAATATTGCGGGAATTCGCGGCTATGTAATCAAATATTTGAAGGGCCTTATAAAGACTTACGGCAAGGATTATCCGCGTGCCACAAAAATTTCCGACGGAGCCTTTAAGCAAGTCGACGTGCGTGCGATTACGGCAAGTGAATTGTCGATTCGCTACGACAAGGAAAACATGTTTGTCGGTACGGGATTGAAGAGTGCCGGCGAAGAACTTTTCAAATGTTCAAGTCTTGATAAATTGCTTTTCGTGTGGAAAGACGGCAGATACAAAATGATGACGCCGCCAGAAAAACAGTTTGTCGACAAAAATCTTCTCGATGTATTCGTATACAATCCTGAAAAAGACAGAGATAAAGAATTTACATGTGTTTACGAAGAGCCTGTTTACGGTTTTTCATACGTCAAACGTTTTACGTTCGGCGGTATGATTCAAAATAAAGAATATCGTCTTGCCCCAGAAAAGGGTAAGATACTTTATTTCCAGGCGGGGGCTCCTGAAAATCTTTATGTGAAATTCAAGCCGGCAAAGAACCAACGTATTCATCAGCAGATTTTTGAGATGAAACAAGTTACTTTGCGCGGGGCATCGTCAAAAGGTCTTCAGATGACGACAAAAGCAATCTCCCGCATATCTCCTAACAAGGGATCGTGGTGGGATGATAGCGAGTCGCCGTCTAAAGGCGTGTTGCTGTAAAGGAAAACTTGCAGGGAGGTTTGGCATGGAAGAAATGAAATTGAATTTTTGCTGGGGTACTTCTCAAGAAGTATCGAAACTTGACGACAAATCAATTCCGTCTCTGTGTTTGGTTTGCGAAGACGGTGAATTGCCGGGCGTAAAAACTTCGCTTTCTCTGCCGATTGAAAAAATCACAGGTCAAGTCAAGCGTGGCGAAAGAATAGTCGCTTTAAAAGGCGAAGATAGCCAAGCGGAGTTTTGTTTGCTCGGTGGGATAACGCCGCCGGATCTTACAGCTCCACGCAAACAACAGGCAAAAGACATTTTTGTCGAAATTGAAAATGTTTTAAAGGAACTTGGTTTTTCTTTTGATGATGTTGTACGCACTTGGTTTTATGTGGATGAAGTGTGTCAATGGTATGGCGATTTTAACGCCGCGCGTTCCGAGTTCTTTGAGACGAGAGGCGTGTTTGACCATTTTCTCCCGGCTTCTACCGGTATCGGCGTAGCTAACATCGAAGGAGCTGCGCTCATTGCAGGTCTCATTGCGATGCGTCCAAAGGTTGATGGGGCGAAGGCAGAAATCGTTGAATCTCCGTTGCAAGAGCCTGCGATGGCATACCGTTCCAGTTTCAGCAGAGCGGCAGAAATTATAACGGCAACGAAGGCAAGCCGCCTTTACATAAGCGGGACGGCAAGTATCGCTCCGCACAGCCACGATGTCGCTCACATCGGTGATATAAAAGCTCAAATCGAGCAGACGATGAAAGCAGTTCTCGCAATTCTCGAAAGCCGTTCCTACAATTGGGAAAATGTTTCCCGCGCAATCGTGTATCTTAAAAAGAGCGAATATAAAATTGCATGGCAGGAGTGGTTGGAGGAAAATGCTCTGCCTAAAAATTTCGCAATCGAAACTGTATGTGACGTATGTCGCGATGAATGGCTTTTCGAAATTGAAGTTGACGCTACGCGATCAAAGTCATAATTTCTAAATTATACCTTCAAACAGGTTAATTTGACAGTATGGATTTTACGGGTAATATAAACATTGAATTTTTGCCCGTTTTAAGGTAAAATAATTGAACGTCTATAAAACATGTTAAAAAACAAAGGAAGAAAAAATGGACACAAACAGAAGAGAGTTTCTCAAAGGCACATTTTGGATGGGAGCCGCCGCTTTTGCCGCCGGTTGCGCTATGGATAAAATTGCTTTAGGCCCTCAAGGTGGCCCAATGATGACGTATGCCGATAAACCAATGAAGAAAGTTCGTGTTGGTGTTATCGGGCTTGGACGTGGCGAAGGCGCCGTGCGCAGAATGGCTCAAATTCCTAACACATACGTAACAGCCATTTGCGATCTCAACGAGGCACGAATCAACAAGCAGTTGAAGTGGTTTGACCAAATGAAGATTGCCCGTCCTAAGGTTTATACGGGCGGTCCTGAAGAGTGGAAGAAGCTCGTTGATTCAGATGAAGTCGATCTCGTTTACAATGCTACGCCTTGGCTCCTTCATGCACCAATCGGTCTTTATGCAATGAGAGCTGGCAAGCATGTTGCTATCGAAGTTCCTGCAGCATTGACTGAAGATGAATGTTATGAACTCGTTGAAACATCTGAAAAGACGCGTCGCCATTGTATGCAGCTCGAAAACTGCTGCTATGGTGAAATTGAATTGCTCTCTCTCAACCTTTGCCGCAAGGGTCTTTTAGGTGAAATCGTACATGGCGAATGCGCATACATTCACGATCTTCGCAGCTATTGCTACGATAAGTTCGATGAAGAAAAAGGCGGTGGTGGATATTGGGATTATTGGCGCTTGAAATACAATGCCAAGCATGGCGGCAATCAATATCAAACTCACGGGCTTGGTCCAGTTTGCCAATACATGAACATCAACCGCGGCGATCAATTCGACTTCCTCGTTTCTGTCGACTCAAAGCAGGAAAGCTTTGAAAGATACGCAAAGGCCAAGTTTGGCGCTGACAGCTGGCAGGCAAAGACGAAGGTCAAGATGGGCGATATGAATACGTCAATCATCAAGACGAAGCTCGGCCGCACGATTATGCTTCAGCACAACGTGTCAAATCCACGTCCATATAACAGAATCAATCTCATCAGCGGCACGAAGGGTATCCTTCAGGATTATCCTTACCGTTGTACATTTGCCAAGAATGAAATTGACGGCTGCCACAATTACAGCCCTGAATTTGCCGAAAAGGTCCGCAAGGAACACATGCATCCTCTTTGGAAGAAGTGTGGAAAGCTTGCAGCCAAGGTCGGCGGACATGGCGGCATGGACTTCCTCATGGATCTCCGTTTGAGCTACTGCTTGCAGAACGGTCTTCCGCTCGATATGAACGTTTACGATCTCGCATCATGGTGCGTAATCGGCGAACTTTCTGAAAAATCAAGCGACAACCGCGGCCGTTCTATCGATATTCCTGACTTTACTAACGGTGCATGGAAAACGGCAGCTCCTCTTGGTATCGTTGATGTTGATATTGAAAAACTCGGCATCAAAGATGACGCCATCAAGGCTCACAAAGACGCTATGAACGTTTAATAACATTTATTACATAACGAAAGAAAAGGATAAATATGTCAAAACCATTAAACATTATTGTTTGCGGAAGTTTGGTTCCAGATCCGCTTCAAACGCTTGAACCAGTATCCACACCTCAAGGTCCTGGTCTCAAGAATGAACAGATGCTTCCAAGTGTTCTTGACCCATGGGCGGCATGCGCTCTTTACGAAGCAGCAGCTCTTGCAAAAACACGCGCGGGCTCAAAGGTTTATCTCGTAGCTCTTGGTCCTAAGGCAAAACTTCAGCAGCTCATGATGACTGTTGCGCAAAAGGTTCCTTTTGAACTTATCGCCGCAAACGGTCCTGCAGGTGGTTTTACGGATGCAAAGGAAACGGCTGAAGAACTTGCAAAGCTCATCAAGTCCATTCCAAATCTCGATCTTTCCTCAACGCTCGTATTCGGCGGATGCGCATCTGCTTCTCGCGATGCAGGCGTAACGATGCCATTTGTAGCTGAAAAGCTCGGTATCAACGAATTCTTCGCAGGTGTCGATGAAATCAAGGTTGCAGATGATGATTCTTTCACCGTTCTCGAACGTATCGAAGGCGGCAAGTATCTTTCTTCTACATGCAAGGGATTCCCGGCAGTTGTCGCATGGGCAACGGGAAGTCTTCCTGAACCACCAAACAATCCTCAGGTCGGCATGATGAACATGCGTGGCGTGATGCCAGCTCTTATGAAGGCACCTGTTGTCAATGTGGGCTCTGGCACAATCGCTTATGAAAAGACGGAAGTTCCTTCTGCAAAGCGCGATACGGTTGTCAAGAAAGATATGTCAGCTGAAGCGATTGCTCAGGAAATCGTTGAATGGATCAAGGGCTAAGCGAAAGAAAGGTTTTTTTAAATGAAAATTGTTGCTTTTACACAAATGGAATCTAACGGAACGTTCGCACAAGACGTACCTCTCTTTGCTGATGCAATCAAGGCTTCTGGCGCTGATATCGTAATCGTTCCCGGTACTTCTCGCTTCAAACGTTCAATGCCTGCAGCCGCTCTTCGCGCTGGCGCGGATATTGATACTAACGTCACCGACGTTACGGTTGAAGGTGAAACGGTTAAGGCTCAACGCTGGGCATACCGTCAACGTATCCTTGCTACATTCTCACGCACGGGCCGTCCGTGGGTTATCGTTACAGACCCAGCTCTCTTTGCGGAAATTTCTGCAAAGCTCGGCGTAAGCGAAACGAAGGAATTCGGAGCAGGAGCAGGCGATACACGCACAACTTGCAATGGCGTTCAGGCTGCTGGCGGCGGTGGTGAATCCACAATCCGTCCAGACGCAAAGCTTCTCTTTGTTGCAGGTGCAGGTTGGACGAAGAAGCAAGCAGACGGTGAACTTCACCTCGCAGATGCGGCTTCTTCCATTACTACGTTCCTTGGTAAGTCCGGTGCATCGCTCGGTTCTTCAAAGAGCCTCGTAGATATGCCTGAAGCAGCTCAAGCGTTCAACTTCATGTCTCACATGAACCAGGTTGGTCAAACGGGTTCAACTCCTCGTCACGCAAAGGGTCTTTCAACTTGCTGTCACGGTGAAGAACCTCACGTTGTCGGCAGGCGCTTCATCAATGAACGTCGCGCAATCAACCTTGATGCAAACTGCGGTTGGGCACAGGGTAAGGCAGATGTCGTTTATGTCGCTGACGCCTTTGAAGTGATGAAGAAAATCAACGAAATGATGTGAGAAAAAAAAATGAAGAAGATCTTTGTATTGTCTCCATTAGTTGCATTGCTTGCAGGATGCATTACGTTTACGTCTGATTGCGAATGCGGCAATGATTGTGCTTGCACAAAGCCTTGCGCTTGCAAGGCTGCGCCAAACACCCTTTCGGCGGCGGAAGAAGCTGAAGGATGGCAACTTCTTTGGGACGGCAAAACCTTGAACGGTTGGGTCGGCGTAAAGAATTTGGTCGCTGGGCGTAACGAAGCGCCGGCACACGGTTGGGAAATCAAGGATGGTATTCTTACGGTATTGCCTTGCAAATCTATCACGAAGGAAGGCCATTGGGCCGATCTTCCACCAGAACTTGCCAAGCTTGGCGGAGCTGGTGATATTTGCACGAAAAAGGAATATCGCGATTTTGAATTCAAAATCGATTACCGTCTTACACCTGCAGCTAATAGCGGTATCAAGTATTTCTACAACCCTAAAAAGAACAAAGGTACGACGCTTGAATATCAATTGCTCGATTCAGGTCACCCCGATTGGAACAGAGGTAAAAACGGTTCGCGCAGAGTTTCCGCTCTTTACGATATTTTCCCTGCATCGGAAAATGCTGCAAAGAAAGTCGGCGAATGGAATACCGCAAAGATTGTTTCCAAGGGCAACAGAGTTGAACATTGGCTCAATGGCGTAAAAGTCCTTGAGTTCAAGCGCAAGTCAGGCGAATTCCGCAGAGGCGTCAACGCAAGTAAGTACGCCAAGTGGGGAACTGAAGGTGAAAAGAAATATTGGGGCGAACTTGAAACGGGACGCATCTTGATTCAAGACCACCAAGATTCACGTGTCAGCTTCCGCAACATCAAGATTCGCGAACTTTAATAAAGTTTAGCTGTAGAAAAAGCGCCATAAAATTTTATGGCGCTTTTTTCATTTCGTCGGAAAAGGAAGAGCATCATGAAATATATTACTTACGTTGGTAGTTATACAACAAAAGAACATGAGTACGGAATGCATATTTGCGAATCGGATAACGAGACGGGGGCGATTCGCGTATTGAGAAAGATTGCCGTTCCAAACACTACGTATATGGCTCTTTCTAAAGATGGAAAAAGATTGTATTCTGTTATTTCTTCCGATAAGTTTGGCCCTCCCGGGTTTGATGGCGGGCTTGCTTATTTTAAAACGGACGGAGATGACGTAAAACTCGTAAGTGAGATTTCTACAACTAAAACTACGCCGTGCCACATATCTCTTTCTCCTGACGAAAAGAGTGTTGTGTTTGCGGAATATTCCCTCGCGACGGCAGGGTATGTCGATTTGAAAGAAGATGGATCTTTCCAGTCCGATTCAATGAAAATAATTCAGCATATCGGAGATGGACCGAATAAGCCGCGTCAAAACGCCGCGCACGCACATTGTTCGATAGTCTCGCCCGATGGAAAATATTTGCTCGTTACCGATCTTGGAATTGATTGCGTCAAGGCATACGATTTTAAGAACCGCGAGAAGGGGATAGAGGAATCTATAGAAACTACGATTAAAACGCTTCCTTCAGGTGCGGGTCCCCGCCATACTGTTTTTCACCCGAACGGGAGGTTTATGTTCGTTATTTTCGAACTCTTGAATCTCGTAAGTAGTTATGTTTATGACGGAACGAGTTTTTATCTCTTAGATACGAAGAAGCTTATTCCAGGTAATTTTGACAGTTTCAGCAAGGCCGCCGCAATAAAGATTTCCGAAGACGGATCGCAGCTCTTTTGCTCCAATCGAGGCCACGATTCAATAACGGTATTCAATGTCAATCAAAAGGGCGGGCTCGAGTATTTGAATAATACACGTTTAAACGGTAAATTTCCGAGAGATTTTGAATTTATGCCAGGCGGAAACTTCTGCTTGATCGGGCTGAAAGAGTCTTGGGAAGTGGGAAGTTATGCGTATGACAAAAAGACAGGTGTGTTTACGCCCGTTCAAAAAATAGAAGGTATTTACCGTCCGCTATTTTTCAAATTCAATACGGCTCAAAACGCCTCTTGAAAAATAAGGACTAAATCGCTATTGCCTATATTAAATTCTCATTTTATGGTATAATATTTGTAATAATTTATGCGGCGGAAGCCGCAATAAAAAAACGGAGAAAAAATAATGTGTGAAAAAAAAGAATCCGCAGCTGCGGTTGAAAAATACGCTCAGTTGGATGCGTTTGTTGATACGTTGAGTATTGATAAGTTTGATGAGCGCAGAAAAGGTTATTTAATTCAGGTATTGCACAAAGCCCAGCATATATTTGGGTATCTTCCCCGTGAAGTCCAGGTGTATGTGGCAAAGAAATTATCTATCCCGGAAAGCACGGTCTCTGGCGTAGTAAGTTTCTACAACTATTTTACAACTAAGCCAAAAGGCAAGTATTGCATTAACATCTGTCTTGGTACTGCATGTTATGTAAAAGGATCCGAAACTGTTTTGCGTGAGGTTGAACGCGTTCTCGGTATTAAAGCCGACACTCATCCTACGGAAGATGGTTTGTTTTCCATTTCATCCTTGCGTTGCGTAGGCGCTTGCGGTCTTGCACCTGTTTTGATGGTAAACGAAAAGGTTTACGGCAAGGTTACGCCTGCCAAGGCCGTTGAAATTATTGAAGAATATAAATTGAAAGGCTAAGTCCAATGAAGAAGATTACAAATCGTGAGGAACTCCTCGCTGAATACAATGCATCAAAGGGACGCTTAGCGCTTCGTTTGGTTTCTGGTGATATCAGCTCAGAAGAAAAGACGATTCTCTGCTGCGGCGGTACAGGCTGTCACGCTTCATGCAGCGCGGAAATCATTGAAAACCTGCGCAAGGGAGTTGAGGCGGCAGGCCTTTCAGATAAAATCAAAGTGGTACAGACAGGCTGCTTTGGTTTTTGTGCTCAAGGCCCTATCGTCAAGGTTATGCCTGATAACGTATTTTACGTACAGGTCCAGCCTTCAGACGTTGAAGAAATTATTGAAAAACACATCAAGGGTCACGAAATTGTTGAACGTCTTTTGTTCGTCGAGCCAATGCTCAAAGAACGCGTCAAAGATTACGCAAAGATGGCATTCTACGCTAAGCAGATGCGTATTGCAATGCGCAATTGCGGCATAATCGATCCTGAAGATATTTCCGAATACATTGCAAATGAAGGTTATCTCGCTCTTGCAAAGGCAATCACTGAAATGACGCCTGCTGAGGTCGTTCAGGAAGTTCTCAACTCTGGCCTTTGCGGTCGCGGTGGTGCGGGCTTCCCGACAGGTCTTAAATGGCGTACGGCTGCAAGCGTAGACGCTGAAGAAAAGTATATCGTTTGTAATGCCGACGAAGGCGACCCTGGCGCGTTCATGGACCGCTCCATCATGGAAGGCGACCCGAACAGCATCATCGAAGCAATGGCAATCGGTGCGTATGCAATTGGCGCAAAGAAGGGTCTCGTTTATATCCGTGCGGAATATCCTCTTGCAGTCAACCGCCTTCAAATCGCTCTCGATCAGGCTCGCCAGCTCGGTCTTCTCGGTGAAAACATTCTCGGCACCAATTTCTCGTTTGATATTGAAATCAAGCTCGGTGCAGGTGCATTCGTTTGCGGTGAAGCAACAGCTCTCATTCACTCAATGGAAGGCTCTCGCGGCGAACCGACTCCAAAACCACCACACACTACTGATATCGGCGGCGGTTACTGGGGATGCTGCACGAACGTCAACAACGTTGAAACGTACGCTTCAGTTCCAGTCATTATCCGCAAGGGCTGGCAGTGGTATGCAAAGATCGGTAACTGGAAGACGGAACTTGACGAAAACGGCAACTGGAAGAAGACTATTTCCGGCAACTCCGGTACGAAGGTGTTCGCTCTTGCAGGCCAGGTAAATAACGTCGGTCTCGTTGAAGTTCCTATGGGAACGACGCTCCGTGAAATTATTTACGATATCGGCGGCGGTATTTCAGGCGGTCGTCAATTCAAGGCTGTTCAAACGGGTGGTCCATCCGGCGGCTGTATCACGAAGGAAAACCTCGATACGCCAATCGACTATTGGGCACTTACGAACATCGGCTCTATGATGGGTTCTGGCGGTATGATCGTTCTTTCCGACAAGGACTGCATGCCTGCTATGGCAAAGTTCTACCTCGACTTTACGAAGGACGAATCTTGCGGAAAGTGCACTCCTTGCCGTGTAGGTACGCGCCGTATGCTTGAAATGCTTGAGAAGATTTGCGATGGTACAGGAACGGAAGAAATGCTCGATGAACTCGAAGACCTTTCCAATGTCATTGCAGAAACGGCTCTTTGCGGTCTTGGGCAGACTGCTCCATATCCGATTCTTTCGACATTGCGTTATTTCCGTGACGAATACATCGCTCACGTACGCGATAAAAAGTGTCCTGCAGGAACGTGTCAAAATCTTTACACGCTCAAGATTACCGATGCATGTAAGGGTTGTACAAAGTGTGCAAGAAATTGCCCTGTAAATGCAATCAACGGCAAGATCAAGGAAATCCACACAATCGATACCGACAAGTGTATCAAGTGCGGCGCATGTATTGACAACTGCCCGTTCCACGCAATTGTAAAAGAATAAGAGGTTTTAATCATGACTACAGGAAATGCTATAGTAAATGTAACAATCAACGATATTCCAGTAAGCGTTCCAAAAGGTTCTACGCTTCTCGATGCCGCCAAGAAGGTAAACGTCTACATCCCGACATTGTGCTATTGTCCGGATGTCGGCTGTGGCGTTGCAAATAAGCCGGCATCTTGCAGAATTTGTCTTGTTGAGGCAGAAGGTATCCGCCGCGGAAGAAAGGTTCTCGTTCCAGCTTGCGCAACTCCTTGCTCTGAAGGCGTTAAAGTATGGACGAATACGGCTCGCGCTCTCAAGGCACGCCGTACTGTTCTTGAACTTTTGCTCAGCGACCACCCGCAAAACTGCTTAACCTGTACGCGTAACCAAAGCTGCGAATTGCAAAAGCTCACAGCCGAATTTGGTATTCGCGAAGTCCCTTATCAAGGCGTTCAAAACGAAATTGAACCAGATACTTCAAGTGCTGCGATTTATCGCGATCCGTCAAAGTGTATCATGTGCCGCCGTTGCGAAACCGTTTGTAACAGAGTTCAGACTGTTGGTGCATTGACGGGCATGGGTCGTGGATTCAACGCAAAGGTTGCTACGGCCAGCATGATTCCTCTTGCTGAATCTTCCTGCACAAGCTGCGGCCAGTGCGTAAACGTATGTCCGACGGGCGCTCTTACCGGCGTAAGCAGCGTTGACAAGGTTTGGGCTGCTCTTCACGATCCTAAGAAGACCGTTATCGTTCAAACTGCTCCTGCAGTACGCGTTGCAATCGGTCAGGATTTCGGCTTTGGCAGCACTGCAGTAACGGGCAAGCTCGTTACGGCTCTTCGTAAGCTTGGTTTCGATAAGGTATTTGATACGGATTGGTCTGCAGACCTTACCGTTGTCGAAGAAGCTCACGAACTCGTTGAACGTATCAAGAGCGGAAAGAATTTGCCGATTTTGACATCTTGCTGCCCTGGCTGGATCAACTTCCTCGAACACCATTATCCAGATTTGATTGATATCCCGTCTTCTTGCAAGTCTCCAATGATGATGTTTGGTGCAGTTGCAAAGACGTATTATGCTGAAAAGGCAGGTCTCGATCCAAAGGATATCGTAAGTGTTGCCATCATGCCATGTCAGGCTAAGAAGTATGAAGCCGCCCGTCCGGAATTTGAACGCAACGGCATTCGCGATGTTGACTATGTTGTCACGACGCGCGAGCTTATTTCCATGCTCAAGCTTGCAGGTATCAACCTTTCGCTTCTCGATGACGATAATTATGATAGCCCACTCGGTGAATCTACCGGCGCATCTGTTATCTTCGGTACTACGGGCGGTGTATTGGAAGCTGCTCTTCGTACGGTTTACTTGCATCTTAACGGCAAGAACCTCGAAGGTGACGCAATCAACTTCCGTGCAGTACGCGGTCTTGACGGCGTGAAGGAAGCAAGTGTTGAAATCGCTCCTGGCAAGGTTGTCCGCGTTGCGGCATCTTCCGGTCTCGGTAATGCCCGCAAGTTGCTCGATATGGTCCGCAAGGATCGCAACTACTATCAGGCAATTGAAATCATGGCATGCCCAGGCGGATGTATCAATGGTGGTGGTCAGCCATTTACTCATGGCGATCATTCAATCCTTGAACGCCGTGCAGCATCTCTTTATGCAGACGATGCCGCCAACACCAAGCGTCTCTCTCACGAGAACGAAGCTGTCAAGGCATTGTACGATGAATTCCTCGGCGAAGTCGGCGGCCATAAGGCTCACGACCTCCTTCACACCGTTTATCACGAAGACAATCGCGTTTGATAAAGCTGTGTGAAAAGTTATGTCGCGAACATTCTCTTACTCACGAAGAGTGTGTAAGACTTGTTCGCGGGCATAATCCTGAAACGGATTATTTTTTGGCGCAACAAGCATTAAAGTTGCGCCAATTGATTTTTGGCGATACGGTTTTTTATCGCGGGTTGATTGAAATTTCCAGTTTTTGTAAGAACGATTGTAAATATTGCGGGCTCAGGCGTTCAAATAAATTAGCGCCACGCTATCGTTTAAGCGAAGAAGAGATTTTTTCAGGCGTTGAAAAAGCATATTCTCTAAATTACGGGACTGTTGTTTTGCAAGGGGGGGAAGATGCCTTCTTTTCGCCTGAATACGTCGAGCGCATCGTAAAAGAGATTAAAAGGCGTCACCCTGAAATTGTTGTGACGTTGTCACTTGGGGAACATTCAAGAGACGTTTACAAACTTTGGCGCGAGGCGGGGGCTCAAAGGTATTTGCTTCGCCACGAAACGGCCAATAAGGAACATTATGATTTCCTACATCCAAAAGAGATGTCGCAAGAAAATCGTCTTCGCGCGCTTAACGATATCCGTGAACTTGGGTATATGACGGGATGCGGATTTTTAGTGGGCGCTCCAGGAGAAAGCGTTGAAACTATTGCGGATAATTTGATGTTCCTTCAATCATTCAAGCCTGATATGGTAGGTATTGGGCCTTTCATCCCTGCAACGGGAACACCGTTTGAAAATGAGTCTTCAGGCTCTATCAAAGAAACGCTTTTTTTATTGTCGGTAATCCGTCTATTACTTCCAAACGTCTACCTTCCTGCAACGACGGCATTGGCAACGCTCAGTTCAGATGGTTACGAGCAAGGTTTGAGAGCTGGTGCAAACGTCATAATGCCTAATTGCTCGCCTGAACGGGTTTTAGGGAAATATACGATTTACGACGGGAAAAATATATCGTAATTTTCTTTCTCTTAGACCTGCATTTTTAGATAGAGGTTTGTAAGTGTCTTTCTTAAAAAAAAACATGCGATTTGATGAAAACACCTTGTTTTATGCTTAATTTCATTGACTAAGCAAGTGTAGTTTGGTAGTATTTTATGTCAGTATAAATGAGGAGTTAAAATGAGTAAATCTACCTTTTTAGACGCAAAAGAAAAGTATGCAAAATTAGGTGTTGATGTTGAAAAGGCAATTCAAGAATTGTCAAAAATTTCGATTTCAATGCATTGCTGGCAAGGTGATGATGTAGGAGGCTTTGAAAATGCAGGAGCCTTGACCGGCGGTATTCAAGCTACGGGCAATTATCCAGGTAAGGCTCGCACTCCAGAAGAATTGATGGCAGATATCGATAAGGCTCTTTCTCTTATCCCAGGCAAGCATCGTATCAATCTTCATGCAAGCTATGCGATTTTCAAAGATGGCGAAAAAGTCGATCG
>JAGCMU010000003.1 GCA_017646325.1 Kiritimatiellia bacterium | reverse complement strand
CGTCTCCTTTGTATTCACTAAAAAATATCCTTGCAGCGCTAGGGCTCGTAAGTACGATTGCATCATACGGAAAATCCGTGCCAATACCATTTAAGAGATCTTTAAATTCCTTTGACGGTGATAATTCGATAAGAGGCCAGGAGATTGCACGAGCTCCAAAATCTTCAAACTTCATAATGGCTCGAGGCATAATAGTTTCTGAGCACGTAATCAATACTTTTCGGGCGGCGAAAAGCCCGAGCTTTTTCCATCCGTATTTTGTGACATTGCCTATGATCAAAAGACCGGGAGGGTTGCCTTTGGGGACGGTGATATTTTGGATTGTTCCAAGCGTAGCGCGTTTTATTTCTTCGTTATTCCCGGCAGCATCAAAGACGATTGCGCAAGGAGTCAAGCAGCTCATTCCTTTTTCAATCATTTTCTTTGCTTCTTCAATAGCCTTGTTTACAGCCATAAACATAACTGAAGGCATTTCGCTGCCGGTTGAGCGTGGAGTCTCAACGGAAAATCCTCTGCTTTCTCCGCGACGGGTTAGAAGCATCCCAGTCCCTGTCGTCGCTGCTGTAAGAGCGCTGACGCCTGGTCGCACGACAAATGGAATTTGCAGCTTTTCAAGGGCGGCGGTCTCTTCGGCAAGTCTTCCAAAAAGACCAGCATCACCACCTTTCAAACGGACGACTCTCTTGCCTTTTCTCACTTCGTCGCAGATTAGCTGTGTGATTTCATTCTGCACCATCGAGTGATGTCCGCAACGCTTGCCAACATGGATTGCCTTTTCTTGAGGAATTAATTTCCCGCCTAATAAATCATCGAATAAAACAATGTCGGCATTTTCAATGTCCTGTTTTCCCGCGATAGTACAAAGAGATTCATTGCCTACACCTGCAGAAACAAAACGTACGGCTTTTACAAAGTGTTCTCGCATTTTCAAAAGGTTTTTATTTCCTTCTTTAAAGACAACTGCAAGAAAGCCTTGCGCTTCAGGGGGAGGTAGTTCTTTAAGCGATATGGGAATTATTTGTATTCCTTTTGGGATATCATTTTTGTATAGGCGGTTTATTCCCGCCATTGCCATAAGAACGGCATCAAATTTTCCGTCTATTACCTGCTGTATCCGCGAGTCAATCGCACCACGGATTGGCAGAAGTTTTGCAGAAGGATTTACCTCCTTTACAAAAGCGCTTCTTCTCTCGCTTGATACTCCGACTTTAAGACCGCGTTTATTTATTTTAACGCCTTCACGGACAACCCACGCGTCCCGCCTGTCTTCGTTTGACGGCAACCAGAAAAAATCAAGATTGGGGCGAAGAGGATACGGCAAATCTTTTGCGGAATGAATCGCAAAATCAATGGTGCCGTTTAAAACGGCTTCATCAAGGTCACGCGTGAAAAAGTCGGCAGGGCTTTTCTCAATGGGCGTTGCAAGATCCCGTTCCCCTGGAGTTTCCATGGGGATT
Organism: Kiritimatiellia bacterium; assembly: GCA_017646325.1. Classification (GTDB taxonomy): domain Bacteria; phylum Verrucomicrobiota; class Kiritimatiellia; order RFP12; family UBA1067; genus RGIG9934. The sequence continues at coordinate 4,294 of JAGCMU010000003.1, read as the reverse complement.
ACGGAATACGAGTGAGTTGTGAATTTTTCACTGAGAAAATCAAGAGCCGCTTTCGTTTGAGCGATGGAAAGCTTGCTGCCACGCGCGCCGACTTTAAATGATGTTTTCACGTTTTCCCCCATTCCAAAATATGAATAACAATACTAAAGCAAAGGAAATCGCAAGTGGATAATTGCCTATCTTGACATACAGGGTTTGCTGTGGATTTTCTTCAACATCCACAGCGAGTATTTGCGAGGCCTGTGCATCAATCAAAATATTTCCGTTATCGTCAGTAAGCCAATTCGTTCTGCCGTCACTCGATATGCTTCCCGTTACACCGTTATTTCCCGCACGAAGCATTGGAAGCCCAGTTTCAATACAACGCATAATCGACTGCCACGAATGCTGGAGAGTTTCGTTTGAAAGGGAAAACCAATTGTCGTTAGTGATAAGGATGAGTAACTGTGCTCCTTTTCTTGCAGATCTTATAGCCATGAGAGCGTCCGTGTCTTCAAAACAAATAAGCGGACCTACAACAATCTTTGCAAGATTGGTCGCGTTGTTTTTTACGAATAAATCAACTGTTTCTTTTTCTCCTGGGTAAAGGCTGATTCCGATCGGAGAGAGCTTTTGCAATATAGGAATCCATTTATCAAGAGGAATATATTCGCCGAACGGCACGAGATGTCTTTTTGCATATATATCAACGTCAATACCTTCAAGGTGAGGGTGGTATATGGCGGCAGCATTGTAATATCTTTTTGCGCCGTTTACCTCCTTCATGAAATCTCCGCCACTGAAGACTGCCGATCCTCCAGTTTGGTCTGAAAGGAATTGCGCAAAATTTTTCGCATGTAAACGATTCATTATGCCAAAGCGAATCATTGCGCTTTCCGGGAGAATTATGATGTTTGGACGGGCATGCTTTGCAGTTTGTAAAAGACGTTCGTATAAATCGTATGGGTGTTCGTGTTTGATGTCTTTTGTGAAAATACACGGCTCGTTACTTTGAAGGAGTGCCGCGCGTACGGGAATCGTCTTTTCCCCTTTAGAAGACACATAATCTTTTTCTGCGAGATTTACAACTAATAAGACGATGAGTAGGGGGATGGCCGTTTCAAGGCTTTTGAAAACTTTATTTGCCCATTTGGGTAAGTCGCTATTTAAGTTGGATGTGTTTTCAGAAAACATTTTTGAAAGGATGCGCTCAATCATAGTTGCGAAGACGCCATTGACCATCACTACCAGTCCGCTTACGAGGAATACTCCGCCGAAACGAGCCGAAAGAGCGTATTGCGGATATTGCGAAATGGCCGTTCCGAGATAATTCCATGCAAAGCCAGAAAAAAGCCATCCGCGAAGCCATTCAAATCCTGCCCATAAAATAGGTTCAAGGAGAGCCAATGCGACTATCCTCATTGTTGCATATTTAAGACCGTCACCTTTGAATGATGAAATCTTTTTCCAAAGAATTGAGTCTACAATTCCGAAAACGGCAAAGTAAGAAGCGCAAATTGCTGAAAGCGCGATCCATCCTAAGATTACGAGTGGAAGCGGCCCTCCGTTTTTCGAAATAGCCACCATCCATGAAAGCGTCGCTATCCAGAAAATAAGTCCTGCAAAAAACCACGTGTAAAACGATTGCTTTTTTGTCGAGAATCTTGAGATGAGAAGGAGGGGCACTATGGCGAATAAGACATTTATCGCCTCTCCCACAGGAGGGAAAGCTGTGAAGAGCAAATATGCTGAAGTTAATGATGACAGAACAGAAAAAAATAATCTTTTTTTAGACACCGTATCAATCCTTTTCGTTTAACAGTTTCCACACGCGATAAAGTTCTGAAGCAGACCATGCTTGCGCACGACATCCTTTTTGTTCGTGAGGCGCGTTACCATCGGCAATTTCAGAAATGTGGCACAAACACCAGGTGTTTATGTTTTCCACCGCCGACGCCAATATCGCAAGAGAAGTTTCTCTTGGCGCGATTGAATATTTTTCCAAAGCCTCTGCAAACATCGGAAAAGGCCAAGCCCATACAGTTCCGTTATGGTAGGCGGGTTTGCGAGAAGTGTTTTCATCTCCCGTATATTTGCCGTGGTATGGATAATGGGCATCGACGATGCAACGACCGTTATCCCAGATGGACATATCGCATTCAGTCCTTTTATCTGCAAGCGATCTAATCCCGCCTGGAATTATAAGCTGCTCGCATGCGCGAATGATGGAATGGGCAAGCTGAGTTTCTTCTTCGGGGAGCACATTAAGAGATAAAGCGAACAATTGATTAGGGCGAATTGCATCTTCTTTAATCGCATTGACGGCGCTTTCCCTGTTTGGCGCTCTCAGACAATCTGCAAGGCCTCCATCTTCAAGAGAGAAAAGTTTTATGAAAGAAGATGTCGCTTTCTTTGCAATTGAGCAAAGAGATTTGTCGAGATATTTTGAGACAAAGTTTAGTGATGCAATCCAAAGCGATTCAATTTCAACTGGATATCCGACCCGTGGAGTGCCTGCAGGATAATTCGTATCCATCCACGTAAAATGGCTTGGGCTCCATACGAGGGCAGTTTCCTTATCTACAAAAATGCCGTTGGGCGTACCTGATGTATAGTGGTTGATTATGGAAAGAATCACATCTGATAATTTCCGTCCGCCGCAATCGGTTTCAAGAAGTGCTTTCGCATCGACCTTGCCTTCTTCGATAAGGTCGCGCACTGCGACAATGAGCCAAAGTTGAGCGTCGGATGTGTCGCGGTTTCCAGCACTGTCTCCATAAATGATGTTTGGAATAGTGCCGTTCTCTTCAAATTTCGCGAACTGGGTTAGAATTTTTAAAGAGTCTTCAATCTTTCCGGCGGCAATCGCTCCGCGCAAGAAAATCAACGTGTCCCGGCCCCAGTCAAGAAACCAGGGGTATCCGGCAATGACAGTTTTGAGATTGTCTCTTTTGACCATGAACAAATCAAGAGAATCGCGAAGAGCGACAGATAACGGCAATGAAGTTTCCTCGGGAATGTCGTATTCAAATTCCGATGAAGACACTAAAAGCGGATACTCGTTTTTGCGCGTATACGTCCCCACAATTTCTACTTGCGTTCCTTTTGAGAAATCGGCTTCCATCCATCCCGGTGAAAAGATGTCGCCAGAGTGTTCTTGGCAGCGTTCTATTTCTTCCGGATGGGCAACGCCGTAAGACCAAAGAGTTTCATTGTGGTAAAGTCCGCCGTGAATATTTAATTCAAAAGCCTCTCCGCCGTATGGGGAGAAAATAAAACCGTCATTCTTTACTTTAATTGACTTGCTGTTGCCAAACGTCAATTCAGTGCCGTCGTACGCCTTTGTCACGGAGTGGAATGAACGCCATTCTATGTCTGGGCGGAATACGAGTTTTACCGATTCTGTTATATCTTTTGAGCTTCCCTTTATCCGCTTCACAAAGAGGCGGACGGCATTTTTATTTCTTGCCAAAGAAAGGACGATTTCGAACTTTACCTGTTTCCCCATTCCGCATGGAACAGAGAAAATCCATTTTGCGAAGCGCCCCTGAGGATCTGCGCGGAACGATTCAATACATTGTGAATTCAATTCTCTGCTGTATCCTTCGTGCTGCAACCAGATTCTGCAGCGTGTCCAAAGGACTAAGCGGTCTGTTGGCACATTAGGGTTTGTGTTTGCTGAAAAAAGAGAATCGTATTGGCTAGAAATACTTCCCCATGCGGCATTCACTTGAGAGTCTGCCCCGGCTCCATTTGAAAGTACTGTTTTTAAGGTGGGATCCTTTTGAATGTCTTTCCCGCTTACAACGAGTTTCACTTTCGCCTTAGATGAACTTGGCGGAACTATTATTTCTGAAATGGAGTGTTCGACGCTATTTTGATTGTAAGCGGTAAATTTTAATTTATACCTTTGGGATTTCGTTCCGTCTCCAACGTATTCGGGAACTTTTATAACCCCTTCTTTTTCTTCGCGTATACATCCGATCGTTTCGTTCTTGGAGTTGATTAATTGCGCGTCAAAGTGTGACGGCGAAGAGATTTTAAACCGCGAATTCTCTACGACTACGAATTCTCTGCGAGAATCTTCCGGATACTTCCAGGTGGGCGTGTATGCGTTTTCGCAAGTCTCGTCAGGTGAAGGCGTATTCTCGTACGAGACATTGTTTCCAATACACAAGACTTCCCCTGGATGCAGCCACACGCCCATATTTGCATCAATGGAAAGGCTGCGATTCCCAATCAGATCGCACGCGGAAGAATCGCAGTATTTTTTCCCGTCCCAATGAATCGTGCACGGTTTTTGACAGTCGAGGTT
>JAGCMU010000053.1 GCA_017646325.1 Kiritimatiellia bacterium | reverse complement strand
GCTTCATCTAAATCCTTATGTCCACTAGAAGATATAACTTTAGCAGACATAACTTCTCCTTTTTCAGATATTTCAACACTAATTTCAACTTTCCCCTCAATTCCTCTCCGTCTCGCCCTCCGCGGATAGGGAACATATAATGGGGAACAGAGAACAGGCGGCGATATCGTGTCTGTCACCATATCAACATTTAAAACTGTCAAACTGTCAAACTTGCTAACTGTCAAACTTGTTAACTCTTCCTCATTCTCAGGAGGCGACATCGTGTCTGTCACCATATCAACATTTAAAACTGTCAAACTGTCAAACTCGTGAACTGTTAAACTTGCTAACTCTTCCTCATTTCCAGGAGGCGATATCGTGTCTGTCACCATATCAACGTTTTGGGGAACGGGAGGAGTTATTGTGTCTGTCACCATATCAACGTTTTCTGATATTGTGTCTGTCACTTTATCGGGTTTTTCGAGGAGGAGGTCGAAATAGATTGTTTGAGGTGTTTGTGGTGATTTTTTGGGTGTCATATAAAACCAAACGGCGGGGAGGAGTATTGCCGCATGGATAAGTACGGAATATATGACATATTTTATCACTTTTTTAAGTATTAGAATTCGTATGAGAGTGTGAACATAAAGCTGCGTCCGCAGGCGGGGTAATAAGATGGGCCTAAATAATCAGACCAGCTGGCGTAATCGCAATATTTTCTATCAAAAATATTGTCAATTGTTGCTGATAAGGTCCAGCCTTCGGCCCAGTATGGCGTATAAAAAATTCCTGCATCAAAGAGGGAATATGACGGAAGTTTTCCATGCTCATTTTTAAAATCGCTACCGAGGTGTTGTGATGATATGAAAGAGTATCCGCATTTCACTTCTATATCATCAATAATCCAGTATCCTACTTCAAGGCGTATTCTGTGACTTGGAACCATCGGGATGTTTTTTGAATTGTATTGCCCCTCTGTAAAACTTGCATGCACAATATTGTATTTAATGGATGCTTCCGCAGTTTTTTCTTTTTCCCATGACAGTCCTGTATCCATCCCTAACCTTTGTGTCTTTGATGGACTGTTGCAATTGTATCCACCCCAATAACTTCCATAATAAGTCGTGTATGGATTGTAAAAAATTTCATCGTTCATAAATAATGCATAAAAGTTTGCATCAAAGGTAAATTCTTTCATAAAAGCATATTCGCCGCCCAAGTCAACGGAATATCCTGTTTCAGGATCAAGCATCTCCCCATTTTCCGTATAGCTCATTTCATCGCAAAATGCACTACGGAAAAATCTTGTCGTTTTCATCCAAGTCCGAAAATCTTCAACAGGACGATAAACAGCGCCAAATTCATAACTCCCAATAAAATCGTTATAATTGTTATTCTTTACTGATGTCGTTTTTGACCAGCGGTTGTTTATTGTTTCTATGCGACCTCCCGCCATTAAAGAAAATTCATCTGTCACAAAAAACTCGTCTTGAGCGAAAGCCGCAATTCGGTCTCGATTAAAGTAAGGTTTGGGCGCGCCAAAACCAGAATTGTCAAGGACACGGTATAAATCGTGGCGATAGTCAATGCCGACAGTCAGTTTGTTGTCAAAGTCAAAAATCTGTTTTTCGTTTATGTATCTGGGTGAGAGGAAAATTTCATACAGGTTGTATTCGTTTGCGTAATTATAATCTCCCCAATTCGCCTTGCGGAATTTATGCGCAAAACTCGCGTCAAAAAGTATGTATTCGTCATCCGACAAAAAGAATTTTGAATCGAGAGCGACGCCATAAGACCAAATGCGTCCCCAGTCATTTTCATACGCAGCAGATTTTCTGCCGTTCTTCCATGACGCATAATCAAGCGCGCCAGGCATTTCATAAAAAATGTTCTGGTAATTTACCTTCAATCCGATCGTAGAATCGTTTTCAAAATTTTTACGGATCATACTGTTGAACGAATGTGTGTCGTATGCGCTTCGCTTGCGATAACCGTCAGATTGCAAATAATCATACGACGCGCGATACATTATTCCGTCTTCGGCAAATCCGCCTTTCGTCAAAAAGTTTCCGCCATACGTATATTGCGAACCGGCGCGCCCTGAAATTTTAGTCTTCTTTTCATAATCCTCTGTTGACGAGCGAAGATTGATTACTCCGGCAACGGCGCCATCGCCATAAAGGACCGGGCTTGGGCCGTGAATCACTTCAATACGTTCAATGCTTTCAAGCGCCTCCGTCGTTAACATGGGAGGAGACATATCGACATTGTTGAGAGTTCTTCCGTCGGCGACAATTTTAACGCGGCCAAAAGAGTTTTCTCCAAATCCCTTCATCGCAATTTGCGACTGTACGGGATTGGCGTTCATGTTTCGGATGTGGACGTTCGCTTTTTTAGAGAGAAAATCGTTTACGTCTTTTGCGTGTGATTGGCGAATGTCGTCTATCGAGAATACGTTTATTGAAGAGGGGATGGATGATGCGGGATTCTCTATGCGCGAGGCATAAACGATCATTTCGGGCAATCTGCTGATTTTATTTGTTTGTGCCGAGGCAAGCAATGTCCCAAATGCCATGAAAGAAAGAAGTGTATGTTTCATAGCCCCTCGTCAATCAAGGTTTCCGCAAATCTTACGGCACGCATTGCATCCTTCGCGTAAAAGTGCGCTCCAATCTCATCGGCATATTCTTGAGTAACAACCGCCCCGCCGACACAAATTTTACACGGCAGATTTTCCTTGCGCAAAAGTCGTATCGTCTCCGCCATCGCTCCAACTGTCGTTGTCATAAGAGCAGAAAGCCCGACCATCATCGCATTCGTCTTCTTCGCCGTTTCTACAATTTTTTCCGGCGCGACATCTCTTCCTAAATCAATCACGTCAAAGCCGTAGTTTTCAAGCAACGCCCGCACAATGTTTTTCCCAATATCGTGAATGTCGCCTTTTACGGTCGCAATGACAATCGGCTTTCCTTTTCTTTTCTGCTCTCCGTTTGGATTTGAAGCCATCGCTTTTTTTACCGCGTCAAACGCAGCTCCTGCCGCATCGGCAGACATTAGGAGCTGGGGCAGAAAAACTTTTCCCGTCTCAAAACCGCTGCCGACATCTTCAAGGGCGGGCACGATTCCTTCCTGTATGATTTTCATCGAATCAAAGCTGCGTGACAACTTTTCCGCGATAGAGTATGCGTCGTCTTTGATTCCGCGTTTTATCGATAAGCGTAAAAAGGAAAAATCGTCTTCGTTTGATTCACCGCCTGTCGGCGTTTGAACAGATGGCGCTTGTTGATTTTCCGCAATCCACCTTTCACAATTCTTGTCGCGGCCATTCAACACATCGAACGCCAACGGATCGTCACACGCAGATATGACAGATGGATTTGCGATTGCCGCCGAAAGCCCCGCTTTGCATGCGAGTGTATACATCGCATTGTTGAGACGCGGACGGTTGGGAAGCCCAAAACTTACATTTGAAACACCCAATACAGTGTTGACATTCAGTTCTTCCGTAAGCCGTTTGACGGTTTCCAATGTCACGATTGCAGCGTTGGAATCCGTACTTACCGCAAGCGTGAGAGCGTCAAAAACAAAGTCCTTTTCTTCAAACCCGTACTTCTTTCCTTCGGCGAGAATCTTCTTCGCAATTTCAATGCGACCGTCAGATGAATCCGGGATGCCGTTTTCGTCCAAGCAAAGAGCAACAATCGTTCCTCCATATTTTTTAACGAGCGGAAAAACGCCGTCCATCGATTCTTGTTTTCCGTTCACGGAATTGACTAATGCCTTGCCGTTAACGTGGCGCAATGCTTTCTCAAGGGCTTTTGCGTCGGCTGTGTCAATTTGAATTGGAATCGTGCATACTCCTTGAACGGCGCTTATTGTAGAATCCAGAACACTTGCCTCGTCAATTCCAGGCACGCCGCAATTGACATCAAGAATTTTCGCGCCCGCTTCAATCTGGGAAATCGCCTCGCGAAGAATGTATGCCGTATCTCCTTTTAAATACGCCTCTTTTAATTTCTTTTTCCCCGTGGGATTTATTCTCTCTCCGATAATCAAACCTTCCCCAGGATGTAAAGCTTGAGTCGTTGCGCCGCTTGAAATTACCGTTTCGCGCGTTTCTTCTCTTGAAGAGGGAATAGTGTCATCCAACGCTTTTTTTACGGCGGCGATGTGAGAAGGTGTCGTGCCGCAGCATCCTCCAATGTATGAAGCGCCTGCATTGACAAGCTCTTTCGCATAAAGAGCAAACTCTTCCGGCCCGACAGAAAACACGGTTTTTCCATCAACGATTTTCGGCATCCCGGCATTTGCTTTGACGGCGATTTTCAAATTGGTCGATTTTGAAAGCCGTTTTAAAAACGGGAGCATTTTATCAGGACCAAGACCGCAGTTAAGCCCGCAGACGTCAACACCCATCGATTCCAAAAGAACGGCGACGCTTTCAACGCTTCCGCCCGTTAAAAGTTTGCCGCTTTCATCAAGCGCGACAGTTGCAATGATTGGAAGGGAAGAGTTTTCTTTCGCTGCAAGAACGGCGGCTTTCAATTCCATCGTGTCGCTCATCGTTTCGATGAGAATCAAATCGACACCTGCCTCAACGCCATAGCGTACGCTTTCTGAAAACGCCTCGTATGCCCGTTCGAAATCAAGATCTCCCGCAGGCTTTAAAAGACGCCCCGTCGGGCCGACATCAAGCGCGACGAGACGTCCTTGTCCTTTTTCTGCGGCGCCTCGGGCAATTTTCACTCCCGCGCAAATCACTTCCTTGAGAGAATGTTTCCCGTGATATTTTAGAGAGTTTGCTCCAAAGGTATTTGCCGAGACGATGTTCGAACCCGCGTCGTAATATTCGCCGTGAATCGATTGCAAAATTTCAGGATGAGAAATATTCCAATCCTCCGGACATTCTCCTGGCATCAAACCGCGAGCTTGCAACATCGTTCCCAAAGCACCATCGAGAAAAGTTATTTTCATAAAATCACCTCGCATACGGCAACTACTGATTTTGAAGGCGTGAGCATCATTGAGTCTGTTGAAGAGACGCCGATTTTTTTAGTCGCATCTAAAAGAGAAATTATTTCGGCATTCATCGATAATGGATGCGGCGGATAGCCTGGCGACCAGCGATGTTTTATTTTCTCTTCTTTAGAGAGAGAATTTTTCACTTCCGCTTCCAAATCGTCCATTACTTGTTCGACGGCGGCAGCTCCTATCGCCTGTGCAATGAGAGCGTCTGTCGCGCTCAACAGGGAAAGTCGCCTCTGCCACAAATCAAATTCACTGCCGATTGTACCGCACAAGAAAAAACGTTGATCAAAACGCGCCCAAATCCCCTTTGGTTTGATTGGTGCTTCTTTAACCAACTCGTCTATTCGTACAGCAAGTTCTCCTTCGGGAAGTGTCGTCCCCATCCGCATATATCTTGCTATCTCTTCAAGAGAAATTTTCATTGTGGTTATTTTACGATGCCTTTAAGATTATCCATAATCCGTTTTGCAACTTCCGGCTTATTCATGGTGTAAAGGTGAACTGCTTTTACACCGTCCGCAAAAAGATCGACTATCTGTTCTGTCGCATAAGCTACACCGGCGGAAAGCATAGACGCGGGATCGTCTCCAAAGCGATCGACAATTGCACGGAATCGCGGCGGAAGAAGCGTTCCTGAAATCTTGCAGATTCGCGCGATTTGTTTTCCGTTTGTGACAGGCATGATACCTGCGATGACGGGAATTGTAATTCCTGCATTTCGCAAATGCGCCAAGTAACGGAAATAAACGTTGTTGTCGAAAAACATTTGGGTGGTAAGAAAATCTAATCCTGCATCAACCTTTTGTTTCAAGTGTTCAATGTCTTTTTCAAGGTGATCGCATTCAGGATGGCATTCAGGATAACACGCGCCGCCAAGACAAAATCCCAACGGCTTCATAATGCGTACGAGATCGCTTGCATACTTGAAATCGCGTGTTTGGGAAATGTCGGAAGGAGCGTCTCCTCTTAGGCATAATACGTTTTCAATTCCCGCTTTTTTAAGGGACGAGATTTCATCGTTGATTTTTTCGCGATTGGACGTAAGGCAAGTCAAATGCGCAAGAACAGGAACGCCGCACTGTTTTTGAACGTGTTCGGCGAGATGAATCGTATTTGTATTTGCTCCGCCCCCTGCGCCGTAAGTGACCGACATGAAAGACGGTTTTATTTTTGATAATTCCTCAACCGCCGCCATAACAGGCTCCATGGGAGTGTCTCGTTTAGGAGGGAATACTTCAAACGAAACGGAGTGTGTGGAGCTTGCAATAATATCTCGGATATTGTAATTCGTTACCATACGCTTCAATTATATCAAATTATGATATTTTGCGTTGGCGTAATACCTCATACATGCAAATTGCGGCGGCAACGCCTGCATTGAGAGATTCGATTTCTCCAATCATCGGAAGAACCGCGATAAAATCGCAAGTTTCACGGGCGAGGCGTGAGATGCCAGAACCTTCAGCGCCGACAACTAATCCCGTTCGCCCTTTGTAATCGATTTGAGTGTAGTTCTTTGCGTCTTTACCCCAATCAAGCCCCGTGAACCACATCCCTTCTTCCTGGAGCTGCTTCATCGCGCGTACAATGTTGACGACACGCGCGACCTTGATGTATTCGCTTCCGCCTGCAGATGCGCGCACGGCGGCAGGAGTGACTCCGACGCTGCGGTCGGCGGGGACGATTACGCCTGTTGCTCCGGCAGCGCAGGCGCTGCGAAGGATGGAGCCCACATTTTGAGGATCTTCAAGATGGTCGAGAACGATCACGAAAGCATTTTCGTCTTCTCTTACTTCGGCGAGAATGTCTTCAAAATCAACGTACGGATAACCGCCCGTTTTTGCCGCCACGCCCTGATGGTGTCCGCCGCGCGTAAGACCATCGAGTTTTTTGCGGTCCATAGTGCGCACAATGATTCTGTTTTGGTGGGCTGTTGTGCGAATCCAGGAAATTTCTTCAGCTTCACCTTTTTCGGCAGGCGGCAGAATCACCTCTGAAATTTTTCGCCTTTGCGCCTGCAAGGCTTCAATGACAGGCTGGCGTCCATAAATCCATTCTCCGCCAGAACAAAGTTCACGAGGACCTTTTTTATGTTCGTTACCCATGATGAAATTCCTTTCAATAGATTTTATGCGTCAGGTGCAAAAAGCCCGGATGTCCATTCGCCAATGGTTTTTGATTCAACTAAACGGAAGTTCCGTTTAGCGTAAGCCTCAACGACTTCAGGGAATAATTCATCAAGAATTCCTGAAAGGATGAGGCGGGATTCGGAAGAAAAGTGAACGGTACGAACGATTTCATCTGCGAAATTGATCAAGACGGGGCCAAGAACATTTGCCGCAACGACATCGTGACGGTGATCGTGAGATTTTACATCGGGCAAAGTGGAAATGTTGCACAAATCGCCGCGTGTAAAAATTTCTTCCACTCCATTTTGCAATGCCGTTTCATTCGCAACCTTTACCGCTTCTGGATCGATATCAAAGCCTGCGACGCCCTTAAAACCTTCAAGCGCCGCCGCAACCCCTAAGATGCCAGAGCCGCAACCGATATCAAGAAACGTGCGGTCGGTATTTTCTTTCGCCAAATCATCGATAAATTCAAGACACGCGCGAGTCGTTGCATGTTGGCCGGTTCCAAATGCCATTCCAGGATCAAGAGTCAAGACCTTTTGACCTTCAACAGGCGTATATTCTTCCCATGGCGGACGAATCACGAGGCGAGGGGAGATTACTTCCGTTTTGAAGTGACGGCGATAGGCAAGCGTCCAATCTTCGTCTGGAAATGTTTCTTCTCGTGGATCTAATTCCAAATCGAGAATTCGCCCTGCATTGATTAAAGCCTCCTTCGCCGCTGGAGCGTCTGAAGGATCAGGGAAATAGATTCGCATTTCAGTGTTGCCGTCCGCTTCAACATCTCTATAGGACGACAAAATGAAATCCCCTCCGTCGAAAACCTCGAAGAGGGGATTCACGAATCTGTCGGCAACCGTGCAGATTACGACAGTCATGGGCGTTACTTCGCCGCAGCCTCGGCACGCTTAGCGAGCATTTTCTTGATCGTCGCTGGGCGCTGAACGAGGACGCGTACGGCCTCCGCTTCCATTACTTTAACTTCATCTTCCGAAAGACCAAATTTCACCAAGCGACGGCGTTGTGCAGCCGTACGACGATGTTTGCCGGCTTCGGTTTTGCACGGACGGACGTGCGATTCTTTGCGTAGTGTACGACCTGTACCCATTTTTTGTTCCTCAACTTTCTTAAACGAAAAAATTCTAAGTGAATATTATACCTTGAAAACGGCGAAAAAGCAAGTGTTAATTTAATGCAAATTCAGTTTCTTCGCGTGTCTCAAGATTTTTGATTTTTGCCTTACCCGATGCGACATCATCTGGACCGAGGTAAATCGCCTGCAAGCAGCTTGATGTGCTTGCACGGGAGAAGAATTGTTTTGGCTTCATCTTTTTAAGACAAAGGTTTACATTTTCGCCGTTTGAGCGCAGCTTTGCAGCAACTTTAAGAGCGGCATCCTTTTCGTCGGGAGTCATAAATCCTACGAATACGCCATTTTTAGGAAGGGCTGCATTTTCGCCAAGACGGGATTTGAGAAGTTCCGTGACGACCACGTCGCCAAAACCGAGTCCGACCGCCGATGTAGGATCGCCGCCGATTGTCGTAAGGAGATTGTCATAACGACCGCCGCCGAAGATGGCTCGGAATTCGCCTGCCGTATCAAAACATTCAAATACGATACCCGTGTAATAGCTTAAGCCGCGGATGACGGAGATGTCAAACACCAATTGGCCTGCAAAGCCCGCAATTTCTGCAAGGCGGAATAATTCGCGGAGATTGTTAAGAGCGATCGAGTCTTGAGAAACAAGTTTCGCCACCCCGTCCAAATCCTTGACGTTGAGAAGTTCAAATGCTTTTTCAATGCCATTATCGTCAATTCCGCCGTCGCGAAGAATTTCCTTTATGCCTTCATCCGGGATTTTACCTCGTTTATCCAATGCAAGGAAGATTGATGCGTGCTTGTCCTCTTCAATGCCGCTTGCTTGAAGGAGTTCTGCCAGAAGCGCGCGGGAAGAGACGCGAACGCGATCGTCTTCATCCTTAAGCCCCATTTTGCGCAAAGCGTTGCATGCCGTCCCCAAAACCTCAACTTCCGCAAGAATTGAATCTTCTCCGATGATGTCGAGATTCCACTGGTAGTGCTCGCGCTTGCGGCCTTTTGTCATGCGTTCATAGCGGAAGCATTGCGCGATTGTCGTCCACTTAATCGGGAATGAAAGCTGGTGCTGGCGTTGCGCGACCATACGCGCAAGAGTGGGTGTCATTTCGGGACGCAATGCGATATGGCGATCGCTCTTGTCGGTAAAGTGATAAATTTGATTGCCGACTTCTTCTCCCGCCTTGCGTGCGAGAAGGGCATACGATTCAACTACACAAGCGTCGTATGGTTCAAATCCTGCTTGTGTTGCCGCCGCGCGGAATGCGTCAAATACGCGATTTCTCCAAGCCATATCTTCAGGATAAAAATCCCGCATGCCTCTTGGTGGTTCAAAACTGATTTGTTCTGACATGTCTTTTTCCAATCTTTTTATCCCGCAAAGAGATAATTGTGATTATTCAAATGTAGTAGGTGTGTTTTCCGGACCGAACGGTGAAAGCTCACGAAGATTTTTGATTACCTCAGGTACGTGTTTTAAGGCGTAATCGATATCTTCATCCGTGTTGTATCTTGAAAGTGAAAATCTGACCGACCCGTGCATTGCAATAAAAGGTACACCCATTGCTCGGATGACGTGGGAAGGATCGAGCGAGCCTGAAGCGCAGGCAGAGCCCGTCGAAATACAAATGCCTAAATCGGAAAGGTGGTATGCAATCGCTTCGCCTTCAATATATTCAAAGCTGACATTGAGCGTATTTGCAAGGCGGTTTTTAACGTCGCCGTTTACGCGTACATTGGGGCACATTTCCAAAATGCCTTTTTCAAGGCGATCTCGCATGGCGGCGATTCTCTTTTCTTCCTCTTCCATATTCGCCATCGCAAGTTCGCATGCTTTTGCAAGACCGATTATAAAAGCGACATTTTCCGTGCCTGCACGCTTGCCGGACTCCTGGTGTCCGCCGAGCATGAAGTTTTTAAGTTTTGTGCCTCTGCGTACAAACAATGCGCCTACGCCCTTTGGAGCGTGAAATTTATGTCCTGAAATTGCAAGAAAATCAGCGGGTATTTTTGACATATCAAAGGCGATTTTGCCGGCGGCCTGAACCGCATCAACGTGGTAATTGGCACCATACTCCTTTGATATTTCCGCAATTTCCTTTACGGGAAAAACAGTTCCCGTTTCGTTATTTGCCCACATCGCAGAAACGAGGGCGTTTTTAGTCCCTTTAAGTTCGCTGCGAAGAGCATCGAGATTTATTTGCCCTACACCGTCGACTTCCAACTCGACCAATTCATGGCCTAACGCCTTGAGACGGCGGGAGGGTTGCAAGACCGCCGGGTGTTCCACAGCGGTCGTTATCATTTTCATTCCCTTGCCATACCATTCGGCCGAGCCGCGGATGGCGGTATTGTCGGCTTCGGTGGCGCAGGAAGTGAAAATGATTTCATCAGGCTTACAGTTTAAAAATGCAGCAACTTTTTCGCGCGCTTGTTCTATATCTTTTGCAACACTTCCGCCGAAGGAGTGCATCGAAGAAGGGTTGCCGTATTTTGCGCCGAAGTACGGAAGCATTGCTTCCAATACCTCAGGGGCTACGGCTGATGTTGCGTTGTTATCCAAATATATTACGCGGTTGCTCATTTTTTTTTGCCGGATGTTTTACTTACTTAGCTTCTTTTGCGCTTACTGGAGCCGTTTCAATTTTGGCGGCAGGTGCTGCTTTTTGAGGAACGAGCTGAGGGAATACGGTAGATTCAATCTTAGCCGCATCGCGAAGCTTCATCATATAAGTTTGAACGAGCATGCGCTTTTCCTGTTCAGCCATACCCTTCTTGATGTCCTCAAGAGTTGGTTCCTTGGCGCCAGCAGCTTCGTCACGAGCCATAATGAGGATGTGGGAAGCTTTGACCTTTTCTGGAGAAGCCGGCGTATCGCCCTTTGCTTCTACGGCAGGAATCTTTTCCGTCACAACGAGAATGTGCCAGCCGAACTGTGTCTTGAAAGGTTCGGAAACTTGACCGACAGGCATTGAGAATGCGAGCTTGTCAAATTCAGGAACCATTCGGCCGCGGGTGAATTCGCCCAAATCGCCGCCCTTTTCCTTTGAAGGGCAGTCAGAATTTGCCTTTGCAAGTTCAGCAAACTTTGCAAAAAGCGCGTCGCCCTTGAGATCCTTGAGCTGAGCGTAAATGCCGTCCAATTTTGGCTTTGCGTTCTTTGCCTTTTCTTTTGCTTCCTTGATGCGGGAGATGATTTGATCGTATTGATCCTTGGCCTTTGCTTCGTCAACCTTGATGTTAGGTGCGACAACATTGTCGATAAGCTTTTGGAAAGCGATGCCGAGCTCGAGTTCCTTCTTGGCTTCTTCCTTGCCGAGCGGATGCTTTGCCAATGCTTCTTCGAAGGTCTTTGGAGCATTTGGCTGGCCGGCGACTGCCTTGAGGAATTCTGCTTCCTGTTTCTTGAAATCTTCGTCAGTTACCTTGATGTTTGCTTTCTTGACAGCATCAGCAATGAGTTCTTTCATTACGAATTGTTCAGCAAACTGGGAAACGAGCATTTCCTTGTATTGAGCTGGAACTTTTTGAGTTTCCATAATCTTCTTGATGTCGCCTTCAATCTCGCCGCGAACGAGCTTCTTGCCGTTGACGACAACGAGAACTTCCTTTGGATCCTTTGCTTCTTCGACAGGAGCCTTTGCTTCTTCAACAGCGGCCGCCTTTTCAAGTTCCGCTGTAGCGGAATCAGCTTTTTTACCGCAACCTGCGATTACGAGCGAGGCAAGAGCAATGCCTCCGACAATTCCAATTTTCATTTTATTTTTCTCCATTTTTATTTTGTGAAATTTTTTTATGTGCCGAAGCGTTTTTTTCACTTCGCGCGAAATATAAATAATACAATTACTTTGCCGACTTGTCAAACGCTCTGAACTTCACTTTTGCGTCCTTGAACATTTTTTTCACGGTATCGAGGAAGGCAGAGTAGTCGCCGTCATAAACGACTTCCTTGATGCCAGCGTTGATAATGAGTTTTGCGCAGGTGAGACAGGGCGAAAGAGTTACATAGATTGTAGAGCCGGAAATGTTCACTCCGTGGCGCGCGGCTTGACAAATCGCATTTTGCTCTGCGTGTACGCAAAGACATTCGTCAAGCCCCTTGCCCGATGCCGTTTTCCCTGCACAACGGGGACATCCGCCTTCAAAGCAGTTTTTCACGTTGTGGGGAGTTCCGTTATATCCCGTAGAGAGAATGTGGTTGTTATTGACGATTACCGCTGCCACTTGGCGACGCGAACAATTCGCGCGTGTTTTCACCACGTGCGCAATTGCCATGAAATATTCATCCCATGAAGGGCGAGGGTCTTTTATTTTCTTCTTTGCGGCCATTCGTTTATCCCTTTTTATCAGTCGTTCAAGTTTAATACGTCGCGCATTGAATAAATTTTTGCGTCTTTGCCCTTCGCCCAAATCGCCGCACGCAATGCTCCGGCGGCAAAAGCTTCGCGGCTTTGCGCCTTATGCGTGATTTCAATGCGCTCGACGTTTGAAGCGTACATGACCGTGTGATCTCCCACAACGCTTCCGCCGCGAAGGGCGTGAAGGGCGATTTCTCCCTCGGGGCGCTCGCCGACGAGTCCTTCCCGGCCATAACATGCCACATCTTCAAGCTTTACGTTTCTGCCGTCAGCGGCAGCGTTTGCGAGCATGAGAGCCGTTCCGCTCGGAGCATCCTTTTTAAGGCGGTGGTGCATTTCAACGACTTCGATATCGTAATCGGTGCCAAGTACCGCTGCCGCCCGACGGACGAGATCGAGAAGGAGGTTTACGCCAAGTGACATGTTCGCGCTTTTTACGACGGGAATTTTTGTGGCGGCATCCGTGACAGCTTGCTCCTCTTCTGCCGTCAACCCCGTTGTTCCGAGAACGTATGCGCTTTTCGTTTCAACGGCGCGGGCGATATTTGCAGGTACTGCCGAATGGAATGTAAAGTCGATTACGGCATCTGTATTTTCGGGCCATGTCTTTTCATAACCGTCGACAATATCGCATTTCACAACACTTTCAAATTCTGGATTTTGCGATGCGAGGTTGCAAAGCATCTGTCCCATACGGCCTGCTGCGCCTAAAATTGCGATTTTCATATTTTCTCCTTTGTGTTGTTCTGTCAATTCTGTAATTTGCAAATATCGTCAATTTCGTCACTTGAAGATATTTGGTGAAGAAAATTTCTTCTGAACTCAAGATGATTGCGTTTCTTGCAAAGATCTTGCGACGTTTTAAAGTTTAGTTCGTTATGAATCCATCCCACTTGAATCAAGATGAAATCGGCGAGCGTTTTTATATCCTGATAGTTGACGGGACTCTTTTCGCGTATTGCTCTGATGACTTCTGTGTTCGGTTCTGCCATGACGGGCAAATCCCAAAAAGCCTTGCAATCATTCTTCCAGTCGTTCGTTGCAATTTCATCTTCAAGTACGCGGAAGATATCGAGCTTGTCCGCATCTCTCACGACGCGCGCAATAGTCGATGCAAACAAATCGCCTTCGACTTCTTGCGGAATCAACCTCATGTTGTGAACGCGCACTGCCTCGAGAATCGCATCTTTCTCGTCAAGAGCGTCAAGCCATCCTTTTTCGCGTACGATATCGTAGGAAAATTTTGCGTGATCGACAGATTCCGAGTCGCGAAAAGTGTTGTATGTTCTAATCTGTTCGTATCTGCCCGTATCGTGCAAAAGGGCGGCAGCCTCACACGCAAGAGAAGTTCTTTCGTCGAATCCTTCTCCTGCGGCGATCGCTTTTGCATTTTCTACGACGTGCAATGTATGAGTTTTTTTCAAGTCCATCATACGAGGCAACTTGCCGTCCGAATCACAGAACGATTCGACGTACGAGCCGTACTTTTCAGTTAGACTTTTTAAAAACTCAACATTAAGCGTCATAGTGATTACATATTGCCGATAACGGCTTTGATACGGCGTACGCCGGCAGAGGAGCTTTGTTCCTTTTTAATCTTGAAGCTGCCGAGTTCGCTCGTGTTTTCAACGTGCGGGCCGCTGCAAATTTCGCGCGACACTTCGCCGATGGAATACATTGAAACTTGTTCGCCGTACTTTGCGCCAAAGAGAGCCATAGCTCCTTCGTTCTTTGCCTCTTCAACGGTCGTCAGCTTTTTCGTGACGGGAATTGAATCCTTGATCCATCGGTTGACAAGGTCTTCGACTTCCTTAATTTGTTCATCTGTCATCTTGTCAGCCCAGGTGAAGTCAAAGCGCAAACGTTCGGCGGTAATATTTGAACCCTTTTGGTTTGCCGTAGGCCCGAGCACCTTGTGAAGGGCGGCGTGAAGAAGGTGTGTTGCCGTATGAAGGCGTGTGACGACTTCAGAGTTGTCCTGCAAGCCTGCCTTGAAGGAACCGGCAGAAGTTGTACGTGACAATTCCTGATGCTTCTTGTTCGCTTCTTCAAAACCTTCGCGATCGACTTCAAGACCTGCCTTTTCAGCCATTTCAAGAGTCATTTCAAACGGGAACCCGAACGTGTCGTAAAGTTTGAAGGCGGTTTTGCCCGAGATGCGGTTTTGCCCGTGAGCCTTCAACTGCTCTGCCACTTTGTTGAACATCGCCTCGCCCTTGTCAAGCGTCTGGTTGAAGCGGTTTTCTTCAGCCGTCAAATCGGCAATGCACGATTCAAGATTGTGGCGCAATTCCGGATAAAAATGTTCGTACTTCCGGCAAATCGTTTCAGCAAGCTTTGCCATAAAGCCCTGTTCGATTCCGAGGAAGCGTGAGTAGCGGACGGCTCTGCGGATCAAACGGCGAAGAACGTAATTTGCGCCGACATTGCCTGGCTTTACGCCGCCCTTTGGATCGCAGAGAATAAACGTTGCGGTGCGTGAGTGGTCTGCAATAATACGCTTTGCCTTGATGGCGAGCTCTGGATCATCTGGCGTGACGGTTGAGAGCTCTTCGATTTTTGCCATGATCGGCGCGAAAATTTCAGTGTCGAAAACTGTCGGCAATCCCGACATCATACATACCGTGCGTTCAACGCCCATGCCCGTATCAACGTTGTGGCGGCCCAACGGCTCATACTTGCCTTCTGCCGTTTTGTTGTATTGCATGAAAACGTTGTTCCAAATTTCAATGAACTTGCCGCAATGGCAGCCTGGGCGGCATTGGTCGGAGCATGCTTCCTTGCCGGTATCGATGAACATTTCCGTGTCAGGACCGCATGGACCTGTCGTGCCTGCCGGCCCCCACCAGTTGTCTTCGCGCGGAAGAGGGAAGATGTGGCTATCTGGCAATCCTTGCTCTTTCCAAAGCTTGATGGCTTCATCATCGCGCGGAATGCCGTCTTCACCTTCAAATACGGTAACATAGATGTTTGCGGGATCAAAGCCGAGGTGCTTTGTAAGGAATTCAAAACTCCATGCGATTGCTTCTGGTTTGAAATAGTCGTTGAGAGACCAGTTGCCGAGCATTTCAAAGAAGGTAAGGTGGGCACTGTCGCCAACAGCGTCGATATCGCCGGTACGGATGCACTTTTGAACGTCAGTAAGACGATTCCCGGCCGGATGATCTTGCTGCCCCATCAAATATGGTACAAGAGGATGCATGCCTGCCGTGGTAAAAAGGACGGTAGGGTCATTTTCTGGAATGACAGATGCACCAGGGATGCGTGCATGGCCTTTAGATTCGAAAAAACCTAAATATAATTCGCGAAGTTCGTCCGCAGTCAACTTTTTCATCTTCTTTTTCCTCTAATTCTGATAAAAGAATATTATACCATATATTGGGGAAAAAGGTAAAATATTTGAGTTTTTTGGCGGTTCCGAAAAGTTACTTGGTGAAAATATTGACTATCTTGCCTGGGCGGATCGAGTGGGTTGATTTATTCGGGAGCGTTTTTGTAAATTCTCCCAAACTTTCTTCTTCAGATGGCGTTGTGATAATGCAAACAGGAGGATTTCTCTTTGCGAAATCTATAAACGATTTTGCATCCTGCCAATACCCGATCCGTTTTGAGTATTTTCTCAAATACCACGGCAGGGGCCACGTGTCTTCGCGCGGAAGGATTATGGCTGCGTATTCAAAATCGTTATTTGACGCTTTTAATGACGAAATCGTTTTTTCGGCGAGGTCTTGGACGTCGTATGAAGCGTGCGCGTAATTGTATGGAATCGTCTTTACGTCCGGGTATTTGTTGATAAAGATTATTCCGCGGATATTTATAAAGAGGGAAAGAGCAAATATTATGGAGAAGGCTGCTACCTTCACCCACTTATTTTTATTCGACGATAAAAATATCCACGTCCCCAATGCCGCCGATATCGCCATGCCTTCGACGACCGTCAACATACACCATGGCGTCTTGTACGGAATCAGGGAATAGATTAAAAGGAGGATAAATGAATACAGAGTCGTGAATAAAAATATTTTTGAGATGCGGCTTTTCCCGTTTGAAAATCCGAGCGAAATGGCAAAAATCAAAGGTAAGAGGGAAAATCTCCATCCGAAAGTGAATATGCGCGAAAACGCTTTTGCAGGCGGGAGCGATTCAAAAATCTTGAAATTACCCATATCGGGGAAGAAAAGCAATTTTAAATACCACCACCATTCGTGTACGTGGTAAT
>JAGCMU010000052.1 GCA_017646325.1 Kiritimatiellia bacterium | reverse complement strand
CAGCCATAGTGTGTGGTGCTGCAGGGTGGATGGCATGTGATTTATGGCCTAAGGCTCCACCAACTCAAATTGCCATGCCTCAGAATGTTGTAACTGTTTCTATTATGGCGGCAGAGGAAAGGGATTACAATCTTCCTGAAAGCTTCGTCGCTCACGCAGAAGCGGTGCAAACAGTTGATCTCCTACCTCAAGTCGATGGATACATCAAAGAGTTGAAGTTTAAAGAAGGTGACATTGTTGAAGCTGGCGACATCCTTTACATAATCGACGACGAAAGATATACGGCAGTTGTAAATCAGCGCAAGGCCGACCTTGCGGCGGCAGAGGCTGAAGCACATCGCGCGCAACGTTATTTCGAGCGTATGAAAAAAGCCGACTCCCGCGGCGTTACTGAATTGGAACGTGACAATGCAGAGGCTGCGTCATTATCGTCCGCTGCAGCCGTTATGCAGGCAAAGGCAAACCTTGTTGTGGCTGAATACGACCTTAAAAAGACTGTTGTTCGCGCTCCTATCTCTGGACAAATCGGTACGACCGCCGCTCACATCGGTGACTATGTCGCTCCATCAAAGGGCGCTCTTGCGACGATTGTTCAAATCGACCCAATCCGCGTTTCATTCCCTTTGACAGACCGCAATTATATCGCTTGGCGCCGTGCAAAGGTTGATGGAACGGAAGTCAAGCGTAGAATGCGCCTTATTCTCCCTGACGGTCAGGAATATGCGGAAAAGGGAACTTGGGACTTTGACGACAACAAGATGAGCGCAGATACGGCAACGATTTTGATGCGTCTTTCGTTCCCTAACAAAAACCGTCTTCTCGTTCCGAACAGCTTTGTGACGCTCTTGACGGATTTCGAAAAACCGCCGAAGTTTGTTTCTGTCCCGCAGTCTGCTATTTTCGATACGCAAGGCGGGAATGTCGCCGTTTACGTGTTGAAGGATGACAATACTGTTGAAGCTCGCGTCGTGAAGACGAAAGAAATGTATAAAGGCTGGGTGCCGATTCTTGAAGGCGTAAAGGCTGGCGAAAAGGTGGTCATCTCCGGAACGAGCAAGCTCGGCCCTGGAATGAAGGTGGTTGTTGTCGAGCCTACGGGTAATGAGGATATCGACCCTAATTTCCAACCTCGCATCAAGTAATTAAGGCTGTCGGAAGGATAGGACAGTTTTTGAAAGTTGGTGAAAAATGAAATTACGAATCAGGAAAGCGATTGACGAAATAAAAACATTTTCGCGCGTGTTTATCGAACGTCCGCGTCTGGCGATGGTTATTTCAATCGTGTTGACGATTGCAGGCGTAATGTCTATTACGAGTTTGCCTATTTCGCAATATCCACAGCTTACTCCTCCGGAAATCAACGTAACATACACCTACCCTGGCGCAAACGCCAAGGAAGTTATGAGTACGATCGCTACGCCTATTGAAGACGAAATCAACGGCGTAGAAGACATGATTTATATGACGAGTGAATCGGGTGATGACGGTCAGTATTCTTTGACCGTTTCATTCGAAGTCGAGTCCGATCGAGATATGGACCTCGTCAAAGTTCAAAACCGTCTTGCTCAAGCCGAGCCAAAACTCCCTGCCGAAGTAAAAGAACTTGGCGGCCGTGTCCGCGCCCGTTCAACGGATATGCTTGGGTTTATGGCGATTATTTCGCCAAAGGGAACGTTCTCGCGTCTTGAACTTTCAGACTACATTTACGGTAATATCCAACCCGTACTTCTTCGTGTCCACGGTGTCGGTGAAGTCCAGGTGTATGGTCCAAAATTATCAATGCGCGTATGGCTCGATCCAGACCGTCTTGCGGCGCAAGGAATGAATTCGGAAGAGGTTATCGCGGCAATTTCAAAGCAAAACATTCAAGCGTCTTTAGGTACTGTCGGTGCGGCTCCTAACGGTACTCACGGCGCATTCTCCTTCTCCGTTTTGGCGAAGGGGCGTTTGATGACTCCGAAAGAGTTCGATGAAATCGTTATCCGCCGTGACGAAAGAGGCGGTATCGTAAAATTGAAAGATGTCGCCCGTACGGAAATCGGCGAACAGAACTATATGTTCTCAGGTCAATTGAATGGCGGCAATGCCGTGTCAATTGCAGTTCAGCAGACTCCAGGCGCGAACGCAATCGCAACGATGGATGCTCTCCTTGCGGAGATGAGACGCTTGGAAGAAAACTTCCCCGACGATGTTGAATGGCTTATTCCATACGATGCGACGGAATACGTCCGCAGCTGTATTAAGGAAATCGTTGAAACGCTTGCACTCACATTCTTCCTCGTCGTGCTCGTATGCTACTTGTTCCTCCAAGATTGGCGCGCGACTTTGGTCCCGTGTTTGACTATTCCGGTGTCGCTTTCTTCAACGTTTATCCTTATGGCGATACTTGGATACTCAATCAATATTCTTACACTTTTCGGTCTCGTTCTTGCAATCGGCGTTGTCGTTGACGACTGTATCGTTGTCGTTGAACGCGTACAATACTTGATTGAAACGCGCGGGCTAAATTCGAAGGAAGCGGCAATTCAGGCAATGTCTGACGTTACTGGAGCCGTCATCGCAACGACGCTCGTGTTGCTCGGTATTTTCGTTCCTGTAGGATTTATGAGCGGCATTACAGGGCGTATTTATCAGCAGTTCTCAGTTACGCTTTCCGCGGCAGTGTGTTTTTCGACGGTGTGCGCTTTGACGCTCGCTCCTGCAATGTGTTCGCTTTTGCTGCGCCGCAGCGAAATGTACAAGCATGGACCGCTTGCATGGTTCAATACTGCGGTTGAAAAATCGAAAACGGTTATGGTCTTCCTTTCGCGCGCTCTCGCGAAGAGATTGTTCCTTTCGTTCATGCTTCTCGTTTTAGCGGGATTGTGCACGGTATGGATGTTCTCAAAAACGAAAACATCATTCTTGCCTGATGAAGACCAATGCGTGGTGTTCGTGTCAATGAGTATGCCTGAGGGTACAACGATGGTTCGTTCCCGCGAGGCATCGCTCCGTGCGACAGATCTTTTGTTCACGCAGGAGGAGGTTTCATCCATCCTCTCAATCAACGGCTGGGCAATGATCGGCGGTCGCGGCGAATCTCAATCTACGCTGATTGTCGATTTGAAAGATTGGAAAGAACGTCAACGCCCCGATCAGCATGTCTCTGCTCTCGTAATGAGATTCCAGAAATTGCTCTCTCAAATTCCAGAGCCTGAATTCAAGGTGTTTATCCCGCCTGCCATCCCAGGTCTCGGTTCAAACAGTGGCATCGACCTGCGTATTCAGGCAAAGGAGGATACCGACGCAAAGCGTCTTGACGAGGTTAAGAACCAAGTGCTTGCAGCGCTCAACAAATCGCCGCTCGTAATGATGGCGTTCTCAGGCTACAATGCGAAAACTCCGCACCTTCGTTTCAATCTCGACCGTATCAAAGCGGAAATGTTCCATGTGCCGGTTGCGACTGTTTATGCGACGCTCCAAAACTATCTCGGCTCTCGTTATGAGAACGATATCAACCTCGGTACGCAGGTCAACCGCGTAACGGTTCAGGCCGACTGGAAGGGGCGTGATACGCCGTCCGCCCTCAACCGCCTGTATGTTCGCAGCGGTACTGGTAATATGGTGCCGATGGGCTCTTTGGGAACGCTCTCGCGTGAGATCGGGCCGCGAACGGTTCAGCGCTACAACATGTTCCTTGCAGCGGGTATTACCGTGATGCCTGCACCTGGCGTCGCTTCGGGCAGTGTGATGGATGAAGTCCGCAGAGTTCTCAAGGAAGTATTGCCGGACGACTACGGTTATGAATGGTCCGGTATTACGTTCCAAGAAGCGAGAAACGAAGGAACTACGGGAATGCTTATTTTGCTTGCTCTCATCTTCGGCTACCTCTTCCTCGTGGCACAGTACGAAAGCTGGACGATTCCAATGCCGGTAATGTTATCGATTTTCGTTGCCGTGTTGGGCGCATTAATCGGCTTGAAGATGTACGGCTATTCGCTTAGTATTTACGCCCAGCTCGGGCTCGTGCTGCTCGTGGGGCTTGCATCAAAGAATGCAATTCTTATCGTTGAATTTGCAAAAGAGAAGCATGAAAACGACGGGCTTTCTATTGTTGATGCGGCAGGTGTGGCAATGGGCGAGCGTTTGCGCGCAGTACTTATGACGGCTCTTACTACGCTTCTTGGTACGCTTCCGATGGTTATCGCCACCGGCGCGGGCGCTGCAAGCCGTCACGATATCGGCACGACGGAATTTTACGGAATGCTCTTTTCTGTCCTTTTCGGTGTGTTGCTCGTTCCTGGGCTTTACGCTCTTTTCCAGACATGGCGTGAAAATATAAAGAAGACGTTTGCGTATATCGCAGTGACATCGCGTCGTAAGAAGGAATTGAAAAAAAAGGAAAAAACAAATCTGAAACGGATGTAATATTTGATAGAATAAGAAAGTTGAAATTTGGAGAAAAATATGAATAGAACAAACAAGATCAGTATGTGGTTTGGCGCTGTTTCGTTGGTTATGGCGGCGGGGTGCAGCATTTGGCCCGTGGGCGAAGACTACAAGGAAATCGAAATGAATGTTCCTGAAACGGTAATCCCAGATGCGGGATACCCCATGACAAATATGACCTCGACGGGTGAATTTGATGTGGCGAAGGATAAAAACGATGTTCGCGTATTAATCACGACAAATATGCTTGAAAGATGGTGGGATCAGTTCAACGACCCTATCCTCACAAAGCTCGTCGAGAGCGCAATTACAAATAACATCTCCTTCCAAATCGCGCACGAGCGTTTGTTGCAGGCAAGATGGCAGCTCGTGGGAAGCGCCGCCGACTTCTTCCCGAAAGTGTCGTTCGACGGTTCGTACACCCGTTCAGGTTCGCATAAGAACAACACTTCTCGTTATTCAAGCGGAAGAGCGTTTCACGGGGATTCTTGGAATAGCGGTTTTGACGCATCGTGGGAAATCGATGTTTTCGGTGGGCAATATCGTCAGTACAAATCATCCCGCGCGCAGATGGAGGCGGCGGAATTTGAGTTGATCGACGCATGGGTACGCCTCACCGCGGAAATCGGCCGCCAGTACATTTCTCTCCGTACTGTTCAATCTCGAATCGAAGTAGCTCGTTTCAACCTTTTGACTCAAAGTGAAACTTATGAAATTTTGAAGTCCCGCCTTGATTCCGGTATCGGTGATGAACTCGCCGTCAATCAGGCTCGTTACAACGTTGAGCAGACGCGCGCTTCAATTCCAAATCTCCTTGCAAGCGAGGAATCCTTGAAAAACGGCATTGCAATTCTCGTAGGCTCCATCCCGGGAACGCTTCATGACACATTGAGGGCAATTCCGAAAGACCAGAGCAGAGATTGGCTCGTTTCTCCTCAAAAGCTTGAATCGATCCCACTTGACGTTATTCGCGCGCGTCCGGATGTGAGAAACGCAGAACGCAAGTTCGCCTCTCAAGTTGAGGCGGTCGGGTTTGCCAAATCGAAATTGTTCCCCAAATTTTTCATCAATGGCTCTTTCGGGCTTGATAGCGCAAAGGCAAACAAGTTCTTTTCAAGCGATTCTTTCATCGCCTCTATAGGTCCAAGTTTCAGCTGGCCGATTTTCCAAGGCGGAAATATTTATGCAAACTGGCAGGCCGAACAGGCAAAAATGGCAGAGCTCGCATTGAATTACGAGTTGTCTATCCAAAAGGCCTATGAAGAAACACGCAACGCATATAGCGAATATACCCAAGAATATCACCGTTACCAGTCTCTTCAAGGCGCCGTGGATGCCGCCCGCGCCGCAGTTGAAATTTCAAACGATTTGTACAAGAACGGTTTGCGCGATTTCAACAACGTACTCGATGCGCAGCGTTCGCTTTTGGCACTTGAAGAAGCTCTTGCAATCAGCCGAGGGGAAATTACAATCGGGTTGATTTCACTTTACAAGTCTCTCGGCGGCGGAATGGCAATGCAAAATTTATGAAATTTTAAGTTGCCATATTTGCAAATTTAGGATATTCTATATATATTGTTATTTTCGGAGTAGAAAATGTCTTCGAAAATGAAAACCATTTAAGATGAGGAATTGAAAAATATGAATAAGGCAGTAAATGCTTTGGTGTTCGTGATTTTGGCAATCGCGGCAGTTGCGTTGTACTTTGAAATGAACTTGTATAAGAAACGCAAGTTGCAAGAGGATCGCCATCAAGTATTGGTGGAGTACATTGATAATATCGCAAAGACGATTGAAAAGACCGATGCTCCAAAGGCAACTACCGTTCCAGAAGCACGCAAGGATATTTCTCCTGTAGAGGCAAAGCTTGTCGATGTTCCTGAAACGGAGAACTTCCTTGAAGATTATCCTGCAGAGCTTGAAGAAGCAAACCGCGAAACTTTCAAGTGGGGTCCGATGGAAAAAGGTCAGCTCCGCAAAGTTTATCAGGAAATTGCCGGTATGCCTGTTGACGATCCTGCAAATCCAGGTTCTTATTTGAAGAGCGGTCCTGGTACGGCGGCAGAACTTCTCGAAGGTCTCTTTGAACGCGCAAAAGCGCAGCAGGCAAAGCTCAATACGACACGCGCAGAACTTGCTCAAGCCCGCACGAAAATCGAAACCCTCGTTAATGATTACAATAAGCTTACTCCGATTGCCCGTCAAGACAAGGTGACGATCGAAGAAAAGAAACAGCAGATTTCTGAATTGGAAGAAGCAAAGAAGGCAGTTGAAGAACAGCTTGCAAAGACAAAGTCTCAAGTTGAAGAACTCAATGCTGAAGTTACGAGCCTCAAGGATGAGCTTACAAGCGCCAAGGATGAAACGGAAGGCGTCAAGGAAGAACTCGCCAAGCAGGAAAAACTCGTTGAACAACTTAAGCAACTCCTCCAGAAGCAACAGCAGCGTCCTTCCGTCGCGGCATCTGCAAACGGAACTGTTGCCGCCGCTCAATTCACCGCTGGCGTAAAGGGCAAGTTTGTTGCAATCGACAACGAAGGTATGTTCGGTACTGTTGAATTCACTCCTGAAGCTATGGTTGAGCTCATGGGAGAAGGCCAAAAGAATGCGTTGCCTCTTCTTGAAATGGGCGTTCGCCGCGGCAAGCAGTATGTCGGCAAGATTCGTTTGCGTCAGGCAGTTGCAGGCAAGAATTTGGTCGTCGTTGATGTTCTCGGCGATTGGAAGCAATGCGATATCCAAAACGGCGATGAAGTTTTCCCTGACTAAAACACTCTTTCTTTTGACACTCGTTTGCGTTGCAGTTCTCTTTAGTGGCTGTATCGCAGACAGTGCGGAAGATAAGGATTTGCCATGGGCAACAAACCAGGGCTGGGAAGGGATGGTTCCGATTCCGGCTGGTGCAATGAATCAATATGATTAATGATGTAGAGTTTATTGCTGACAAGGGCGGCGTCCGATTGGATGCCGCTTTGTTGTCTTATTTCCCGACTTCCTCCCGTGCGTTTTGTAAAGAGGCGTGTGCTTCGGGCAATGTGCTCGTCAATGGCAGGAACGTTGTAAAGGGGACGAAACTCCGTGGCGGTGAAAAAATTTTTGTGAAGGAGCTTGCAGAGACGAGCGATAATCGCGTTATGCCCGATTTGAATGTTCGCGTAAGGTGTGTATTTGAAGACGAAGTCCTTCTTGCATTCGATAAACCCGTGGACGAACCTGTACAACCGCTTTCGCGCCATGAAACAGGAACATTGATGAATGGAGTTGTCGCTCGCTGGCCCGAGGTTCGCGAGGTTGGCGATTCTCCTTTGATTGCAGGAGCCGCGCATCGTATTGACGCAGGAACATCAGGTTTGGTGCTTGTCGCTCGAACGCAAGAAGCGTTTGATAATCTTCGAGAGCAATTCTCGCGCCACGAGGTGAAGAAAACTTACCTTGCTCTTGTTGAAGGTACTGTCGCCGTAGGATGTACTCTTGAAAATGACCTTGCTCACGATCCTACCGTTCCGTTTTGCAGAATGATAGACGCTTCCCGCGCCCGTTTTCCGGTGAGCGAATCGCTTCATGCGGTTACATCCTATAAACCTATTGGATTTACGAAGGTCGGCAACGAAGATCGTACTCTTCTTGAAGTTACGATTCATACCGGAGTTACTCACCAAATTCGCGCGCAGCTCGCGTTTGCAGGAATGCACATCATAAACGACAGGCTTTACGGCGCATTTGCCGTGGAAAATCAAGTAGGCCATTGTTTGCATGCGCTCGCTGCTTCGTTTATTCATCCAACGAGCGGAGTGGAGTGTCAAATCAGAACTCCATATCCTGAGTGGGCAAGGATTTAAGAAATGAAATTTCCTTTAAAGAAAGTTCTTCTCTTTCTGATTTCCGGATTGCTTGTTTTTGCCTCTGGCTTTGCCGTTCGCTATGGCGAAGACAATCAAGTCGGCTCGTCAAACAAAGTTTCGATGTGGGTTTTCGTTATTGGAGCGCTTCTTGTTTATTATGCCGCCGTCGTAACGGTATCGTATTTTTTGAAGAGGAACAGGGCACGGGGTAAAAGATAATAGGTAATAGGTAATAGGGAATAGGTAAAAGGTAATAGGTTTTTACGGGGGCGCTATCCCCCCTTGCCCCATTTTATGGATATTTTGCCTACCAAAAAAACATTCCCATTTCAAGGTTTTTCTTGTAAAATATTTTTTACAAATAATTTACAAATCTATGACAACTTTTTTTCGGATTTCTTGTTTAATAGTAGTGTCTTTGGCGCACAGTGTGCCGAGATGAAATTCAACAAACAAGAAAGGAAAAATAAAATGAATGCAAAAATTAAAATGAGTTTGGCGGCATTGATTGCCGTTATGTTGTTTGGTGGAGTCGCTTTTGCTGAAGAAGCAAAGGTTGATGAAGCGGCAAATAAAGAAGTTCTCTCTCAAGTAAGCTCCGAAAAAGGGAAGAATAAAAAGGTCCGCGCAAAAGGGGAGTCGCGCAAACGCAACTTGGCAATAGTCATCGACCGCTCCTCTGGCGTCAATGCCCGCCGTTTTCAGCAGATCAAAACCCGCGCGAAAGAACGGATTGAAAAACTCACGGCGGAAGAGATCGTTTCGCTTGTCGCTTTCGGCGAACAGGTTGAAGTCCTCGCTCCTGCACGAATGGTGACAGAAGAAGTGAAAAAGGAATTGATTGAAAAAATCGATGCTCTTAAAAAAGACAAGAGCGCCGCAACGTTTGCAGGAGTTTCTAAGGGCGCGGACGAGATTCGCAAAAACGCCGATAAAAAACTTGATAACCGTATCGTGGTTTTTTCGGCAAGCAATGCGGAAGACGTTGTCGGCCCGTCTAGCGAGGACACCTTCGAGCGTTTGGAAGCGGCGTTGAAAAAGGAACAGATTTCCATTGTCGGCTTGTCAACGAAGGCCGAACATCCCGCGCGTAAAGGGAAGCGTCCAATGGGCCGCCGCGAAGGCAGAGCCAAGAACAGGGCAAAGTGATAAATGAAGGTTTTTTACAAACGCCTTTTTTGTATGGTGATTCCTGCTGCCGTTCTGGCGGCGGCAGGAATCTATGCCATCATTCAAGAAGGACGTTTGGCGCGCGAAGCGGAAAGGCTCGCCCTGGCGGCGAAAGCCGAGAAGGCCGCTAAATACGTCTCGTCAAAAGTAAAGGAAAGGTTTGACAAATATTTTGTCTTGATCGAAAGCGCCCGCAGGGAGAATCGGACGGCTCTTGTTGCGGACCTCGTCAATAGCGAGCCTTTTATTTTGTCGGGGTATTTGTGGATTACGGAAGATAAGACTTCCCGAAGATATGCTCGCGAGCGCGGGAGCATTGAGTGGACTTCTAAAGATTTTCAAGTCAATGAGTTTCTTCAAAATAGAGAAAAGCGCTTCCAGGAATTTAGCATGTCAAAGGTGGGCGATATCAAATGGTCTCGCCAAGAAGGCCGTGACGGAGGACGAGTCGCTTGCTGGATGAAAGTTTCAACGAATGAGGTGTGGCTTCTCGAGGTTGACCGTCTTGCAGTACTCTCGCGGATGCACGGATGGATAGAGGAATGTGGAGTTGATAATCCTCGCGGAGAAGGTAGAAATGGCGTTGCTGCAGAGGTGTGTGGATTGTCGGGTGAGGTGTTGTTCCCATCTTCCATAAAGCTTGAAGGTTCATCAATAGGCGAGGCGACGCTTGAAGAAATTTGTATGCCTGATTGGAGTATTCGGGTGGCGTGGAGCGAGGGCGACGCGATTGTCGCCGGCAGCGTGGCGCGGATAATCATCGGAGCGGGTTCGTTGCTGGGATTGTGTGTGGCGTGTTTTGTCGTCGGGTTTATGATGTTTGTCAAATCCGCTTTGGCCGCGCAAAAAGACGCCATGCAAAAAACGACTTTCGTCGATAATGTTTCGCACGAATTGAAAACGCCGCTTACGGCAATTCGTCTTTATGTGGATATGTTAATGGCGAAAAAAATCACTTCTGAAGAGCGTCGCGCTCATGCGTTGGAAGTTATTTCTTCGGAAAGCAACCGTCTTTTGAGAATGGTGGAGAACCTTCTCGACTTTAGCCGATTGGAAAGAGGGCGGCGGACTTATTCTTTAGAGGTTGTGAATGTCGGTGATTTCGTTTACGACACAATCGATATGGTGCGTACGAAGTTCGAAGAAAACGGCATTTCGTTTAAATCAGACGGTAATGTTTTTGCGAAATTGGATAGAGATGCGTTTCGTCAGATATTGTTGAACGTGCTTGACAATGCGGCGAAATATGCCGCCTTTGCCGGGAATGTTTCCGTGAGTGTAAAGCGCGAAAACGGAAGGGTTGAAGTTTCGGTGGAAGATAAGGGGCCGGGCTTGAGTACTGAAGCCCGCGAGCGTGTATTTGAACGGTTTTGGCGTGGAGACGATTCTATTGTCACCGAGGAAAGCGGCAATGGCTTGGGGCTTTCAATAGCGCGCCATCTTGCCGAAGGTATGAGTTGCAAACTTTACGTGTCGCCGGGAGAAGAAGGTGGATGCAAGTTCACTTTTGAAACGAAGGAGGTTCAAGATGTCTAAGATTTTAGTGGCGGAAGATAACAAGTCGATCCGCGAAGGATTGATCGATGCGTTGGAAGCTGAAGGGTATGATGTATGTTCTGCGTCTAATGGCGCGGAAGCTTTAGAGGTTTACAAATACGAAAAACCTGATTTGTTGATCCTCGATGTTATGATGCCTCGCAAGAGCGGATATGATGTCTGTAACACTATCCGAAAAACAGATACTCACGTTCCGATTATTTTTCTCACGGCAAAATCATCTGAGCAGGATAAGATGCTGGGGTTCGGATTGGGAGGCGATGATTATGTCACGAAACCGTTTAGCCTTGGCGAACTGCTCGCCCGCGTGCATGCGATTTTCAGGCGCGTATTGACGATTGATACGGGCGTTACCGACAAGCGCAATTTTATGATCGGTACGCATGAAATCGATCCTGTGAAATTCACCGTGAAAAACTCAAAAGGAGTTGTGGATTTTATAAAACTCCGCGAGATGGCATTGATGAAATATTTTTATGAAAATCCCAATACGGTCATTTCAAGAGATGATTTGATGAAGGATGTCTGGGGGCTTTCGTACGTTGGAACGACCCGTACTGTCGATCAGCATATCGCTATTGTGAGAAAACTTCTTGAAGAGGATGGAGTATTGATCGAAACGGTTCAGAGAGTCGGGTATTTTTACCGCAAGTATGAATATGTTTGATAGAAGGAAAACGAAATGAAAAAGGAAAAAGTTTTAAAGGCGCTTCAAGCGGCGGCGCTTGCCTGTCTGATATTAGTCGTGTTTGCGCAATGCGCAGGGTTTGATTATTTGCGCTTTGACGATCGCGATTACACATTCGGATGTATGTTTGTAAAAGACGGGCTGTCGCAAAAAAATATTCTTGCCGCATTTTCAAGCGCGACACACGCTGCGATATGGATGCCGTTGACGTACATAAGCTATATGTGTGATATTTCGTTTTGGGGAGGCGGGGCTGGCGCACATCATTTCGGTAATGTGGTCATCCATATTTTGAATGCGTTGCTACTGCTCTTGCTTGTGATTACGATTGCAAAGAGGATGGATGTAGAAATCGGCAAGTCGTTGAAATTCTTTTTGGCGGGAGTTTTTCTCGTTTCTTTTTGGGCGATCCATCCGCAACGGGTAGAGCCGGTTGCATGGATTGCCGGCCGCAAGGATCTTCTCTGCGTTTTCTTCATATTGCTTTCGCTCCTTGTTTGGCAAAAGGTTGTCGCGTTTTCGTCCGAGGAAAAAGGAGGCTTTCCTGGAAAGTCGTCGTTGTATTTTTTATGCGTGGTGTTTTCTGCGTGTTCATGTATGTGCAAACCTGCTGCTATGTGTCTGCCGTTTCTTCTCATCTGCGAAGAATTTTTACTTCGCCGTTACTGCTCGCTTAAAAAGGCAGGTGTTGGCAGAATCGTCGCATATTTGCCGTTTTTCGTTATGGCGTCTGGAGTCGGCGCGTTAGCCGTATATTCTCAAACTCATGCGCACGGGTATGATGTGAGAGATCTTTTTACCGCTCCTCTGTGGTGGCGCCTTTTAAATGCTTCTGTTGCGTTGGGTTTGTATTTGTTCAAAACGGTTCTTCCGTTCGGCATACATCTTGATTACCGCGCAATTCCAAACGGAATGCCTCTTGGGTGGCATATCGGATTGATGACGCTCGTCGTTGCAGGGTATGGAGTTTATTATTTATGGAAACGCTATCCTGCGCAACGGACACTTGTTGTATGTTCGCTTATTTGGTTCTTTTCTTCAATCGGTCCGACCCTTGGAATTTTCGGCAGTTTCGGCGAACATGCTTTGGCTGATAGATTTTATTATTTGCCGTCAATATCGCTCATCCTTTTCGCCGCTGTTTTCATTGTGCAATTTTCAAAGTCGGCCGATCTCTTGAAAGTGAAATCGATGACGGTGCCGGCCGTGATCGTGTTTGCGCTCGCGGCGCTTGCATTCAATGTTACGAGATCTTACCGAGATGATTATTCGGTATTTTCAAGAACACTTGATTGCGATTCAAATCATTGGCGCGCCCTATCGCATGTGGGCGAGGGCGATTGCGCGAAAGGGAATCTCGATGAAGGGATTGAAAAATTACGAAAAAGTTTTAAGATATCTCCGCGATTGGATACAAAAGGGAAACTCGCATACGCATTGATGCGGCGAGGAAAGAATGAGGATTTCGGAGAAATTTTCAAACTTTGCGACGATGTCGCAAAGAATAGAAAGCTCGATAACAAGGGCCAACTGTTAGAGGCGTTGGGAACGGCGGCGCTTGTGAAACGCAATTGGAACGAAGCAATGCTTTGTCTATACGATTCTCTTCGCGCGCCGAAACATTTTTATTCGAAGGAAGATGCCCGATTGAAGTTGGCGTATGCCTTGTATAATGCCGGGCGAAAAGCGGAAGCCGAAAAATGGTTTGCGTCATTGGAGAAGTCTACTCGTGCAGATATTTCGAAGCGGGCTTCGCAAGCGTTGGAATTGATACAGGCAATAGGATCCGGGAATGCTATCTTGTATTGGTAAGATTTTCAAAAAACCGTCT
Source organism: Kiritimatiellia bacterium (assembly GCA_017646325.1). Lineage (GTDB taxonomy): Bacteria > Verrucomicrobiota > Kiritimatiellia > RFP12 > UBA1067 > RGIG9934. The sequence continues at coordinate 4,122 of JAGCMU010000052.1, read as the reverse complement.
AATGGTAACGTATCGAACATAAGCGTTGTTCGTGGCGAGTGGGGAGAAGGCGTCGCATGCGAATACTTGAAAAAACGCGGATGGAAAATAGTGGGGAAAAATGTCCGCCCCTCGATTCGTGACCGCCGCAAGGAAATAGATATCATTGCATACGACGGAGAAAGCAATCAACTTGTCTTTGTGGAAGTTAAAACGCATATAAAACAATCTGAATACGCACCAAGACTGTGGAGTATAAACAGTCATAAGAAAAAGATACTTCTTTCCGCATTTCGTATTTGGCTGTCCGTTCACAAGTGGAGTGGAAATTATCGCTTTGACGTTATTGAAGTTTACGGACGGATGGATGAAGAACCTGTAATAGACCATATTGAAAATGTTCACATCTTCCCCCCATCCGACCGATTCAGGCGATATGGATGAAAAGGGGACGGCGGGGATTACCGTTCATCTTGTTAATTTTTTCTTGATTGAGTAATGGAATATGTGCTATAATCGCAAAAGTTGTTAACATAAGTAAGGAGTTACAAATGCAATTAAATCGTAGAAATTTCTTGTTTGGAACGGCTGCTGCTGCTTCCCTCGCAGGATGTGTAAGTAATAAAATCGGTCTTCGCCCTCTTAAGAAAGGCGAAAAGCGCAATATCGCAATGATTGGTTATGGAATTCAGATGCGTACTGCTCTCATTCCTCAATTCCTCAACAAGAAGTATTGTGGAAATACTCAGATTGTTGCAGTTTGCGATTGCGATAAGAAGCGCCGTGAAGCTGGTAAGGCTCAAGTTGATAAGTTTTATGGCAATACGAATTGTAAGGCTGTTGCCGACTTCCGCGATATCCTCAAAGATCCAATGATCGATATGGTCTGTATCGCAACGCCTGACCACTGGCACGCATATATGTCTGTTGAAGCAATGAAGCACGGCAAGGACGTTTACTGCGAAAAGCCGCTTACCTTCAACGTTGACGAATCCCGCAAGGTTATGGAAGCTGAAAAGAAGTATGGCCGTGTCTTCCAGACTGGTTCAATGCAGCGCAGCTGGGATGTATTCCGTACGGCTGTTACGATTGTCCGTAACGGTTACATTGGCGACATCAAGTACGTTGACGCAAACTATGGCCGTGGCGGCAGCAAGCTCGGTGGTCCATCTCACCCAATCCGCTTCTTCGACAACCCAGCCAACGCTGAAAAGGAAGGCGCGCCAAACCCAGATTGCGATTAGGATATGTGGCTTGGCCCGGCAAAGTGGCGTCCATATTCCGACCAGCTCGCTCCACGCGGCGTGAACCACTTCTATCCAATGTTCTGGCGCTTTGATGACGATTTCGGTACCGGTTACAACGGTGACTGGGGTGCACACCACCTCGATATCGCTCAATGGGGTCTTAACATGGACAAGTCTGGTCCAGTAAAGGTCATCCGTTCCGATGAACCATACTCAAAAGACCTTTTCCACGGCGGTCGTCGTCAGTTCGGTATGAAGTTCCTCTTCGCTAATGGCGTTGAACTTTATCACGGGCCATTCAATGTTTGGGGTACTGTGTTCTACGGAACAGATGGTATCGTAGCTGTCAACCGCGGTAAGATTGCAGTTTGGACGGGCACAGGCCCTGTTAAGCCAAATGCTGAAATCCGCAAGCAGGTTGAAGGCGTAACCTTTATGAAGGACAAGATTCTTGCTGAATCTGTCGGTAAGGATTACGGTACTGACGCAACGGTCAAGAAAGACAATCGTCTCGATTCTGTTCTCAAGAAGCTTAAGGCTCACTTCAACTTGGATAAGGCTCCAGAAAAGCTTTACTACAGCGAAAACCAGGTTAAGAACTTTATTGACTGTGTTGAAACACGCGAAGCTCCTATTTCTTCAGCTGAAACGGGTGCTCGCAGCGCAATTCTCTGCCAGCTCTGCAATATGAGCTACATTTACGATACCGGTTTTGATTGGGATCCAGTCAAGAACGATTTCGCAAACGGAACGGGCAAGGGTATCTCGCTCAAGCGTGATTTCTGCCGTAACGGTTGGGAAGTAATCGTTTAATTTAATTGTTAAACGCATATAAAAAATTCCTTCTTCGCCCTGCGAAGGAGGAATTTTTTTATCGTTCCCTGTTCCCCATCGCCAAGAGTGAGGAGTGGGCGCGTTTAAAGTCGATAAACCTTTTTACCGTTGGCAGTATTCCAAAAAGATTTGAAGCCGATGTGGAAGAGTCGTGAATTACGGCTTTTTTGTAATCGCATTTTTCCGAAAACGACACGCCTGATTTTACGAGCATTCCAGCTTTTATCGCAGGATTTGCAATCCATGCAAGGCATACGTCGCTAAGTAAATGATTGTCCGAATATCCTCCGCCGATATCTTGATGAACGCCAGGGAAAAACTTTTCTTCGCAATTTTTTCCTCTCATCACGACGGGTTCAAAGAAACATCTCTTTTCATCTGCGGCAACGGCGTGACGTGCTTTTTTCACAAGCTCCGGTACGTCTATAAGTTTCTCCCCTCGTACTTCTAACGAGGCATCAACGGTATCCCAAACACCTAAATATTCAACCATTTGCGGATCGGACAATTTACCCTTTTCCCGTAATGATTTTAAATCCTCACGACAATTCCCTCGATGGTATTTTAAAATACGCCGTGCAAGGTTTGCATCTAACGGGATGCCCGTCTTGCAGATTAAATCTGCTAAACACCTTGCAATTAACGCTCCTCTACTAAATCCAAATAGGAATATTTTTAATTTCCCGTTCGCTTTGACGTATTCTTTCGACAGAAACTCATAATGAGAAACGACTCTGTCGATGATGCCTCTGCCTAAAGCCCATGCCGATAACTTTGCAAACGTGTTTACGCCTGGACCGGGAAGGAGATTGAACACTTGCCTTTCATCTTGAACCAGGGTATTTGCAAGCAGGGTGACGTTTGAAATGTCAGAACTCTCTCCTTGCCCGGTTCCCTCTGTAAGAAGGATGCAATTTTTTTCGGCTGCCATTTTTAAAGAGAAACGACCTCAAGAACCAATTCCCCTAAAACCTCTGTTTCTTTCGGGGCGTGTAGGGGAACTCGAACTTCAATCGATGAACCAGATTCGGGAACTTCAGGAATGTCGACAACTCCTTGCAAAATCGTCTTTGGCCCTGGATACGTTCCAGTCGTCGCCGCCAACGCGTCTAATGGAGCGCTTGCTATATCGGAAATGCCTACCGTATATTTGTCAACTAACGAGGACGCTGTTTTGAATGCATATTTGGCCGTTAAGCGAAGGAACTTTTCTATCATTTCGGTGTTGAGAGATTCCGAAATGCCGACGGCTAACGCTGTGTGACCCTCAACGTCTTCGCGAAAAAGAATCCGCTTTGCCCATTCCTCATTTGAAAAATCGGCTTCATTCTTTACGAAATTAGCTTCGCGAGCAGAAGTCTTTTTTGCAATGCTGCTCCTTGGCCAAAGCATATCAACGGTAATAAGGTTGCGAGACTTCGACCAAATCTTTTGACGACGCGCCTTTTTTATGGATGCGGATTTCAAAAGAACTTCAACAGATGTTTTTACGAGTTTCTTTTTCATAAAAGTATTATACCAAATATTTTAAAAAATTAAAAAGATACGAATTAAAAAAAGGGCTTGTCAAAAATCACAAAAAATGGTACATTGGTGTTGTCATCGGAAAAGTCGTGCTTGGTTTCGGGCATGAGTAAATATGCTTTTGCCTTGAAAAATAAGGAAAAAAACGATGAAGAAATTGTTGATTGCAGCTTTTGCAGCCTCTTCAATGTGTGTTTTTGCAGAAGCTACTGCTATTAGTAGCATAGATTTCGAATCTGTAACTGTAGACACTGCCGCTGTTAACATTACAGAAGGCGATGCTGGCAAGAAGTATTTCAAAGCTGACGCAAGCGACGCTTCCGCAGTCAAGGCTTATGATCAAGAAAAACCAGCTCCTGCAAAGGAGACTGAGTTCTTTGCAACTGCAGGTAATAACTACCTCAACCTCGAAACTGAAGGTGGCACCCTTTGGCGTACAATTAATCCATTAGTGATTGAAGAAACTGAAGGTGAAGGTGGAGTAATTACTACTACGACATCTACTACACCAAAGGCTTTTGAATCCCAGATTTATCTT